>CAZHNH010000028.1:0-28228 GCA_964533695.1 uncultured Nitrosopumilales archaeon
GCCGCGGTCCCAGAATTTACTGCCACAACGTGCTTTGTCCCTAAGAGGGTGCGCATTTTGGCCTCGAAGCTCTTGACCCATTTTCCCCCTTCGTAAGAGCTGTCCGTCAGTTTTCCACTTTCGAGGACAGAAAGGACGGCCTCCTTCTCTTTGTCCCCAAGAATGGGCACGTTGATTGGAATGAAGTCCATGCAATCGACCGCCGACGTTGCCTATGGCGGGAGAGTATTTGAGATTCATGCAGAAGGCCTCCCGGTGTGACAGTAGGACTGCGGGCCATCGACCTGAGGAGACGAGCCCTGCCTGTCGGAATAGCCGTGGTAATCGCAATAGGAGTTGCCATCAGGATCGTCCTCATCGCAACCCCATTCACCTACATTCCGGACGTCTTCCACTACGACACACAGGCGGTAAAGGCGCTTCTTGTCGGGTCGAACCCATATGGTCACACGTATGTTGTCCCTTCAGCCTTGGCCACGGTCGGCGCGAGAAACGTCTTTGCCTATCTCCCTGGAGTCGTGGAGTTCCTGACCCCCTTCGGTGCTGTAACAGATGTTCGGGTCGGACTGGTAGTCTGCGACGTTCTCGTGGCGACCGCGCTTTTCTCGTTGGGAGGAAAGCGGTCTAGGCCCGTTGCGGCCGTTTACATGCTCCTTCCAACCAGCATCCTGTTCACTTCTTGGTATCCGAACGACACCTTAGTCGGAATGGCGTTCCTCGGGCTCTCAATCGCAAAGAATGAAAGAGGTCACCGTTGGGTCTCTTCGGCTCTCTTGGGCGCTGCACTGGCGTCGAGCCAATTGGTATGGCTCATCTACCCTTTCATTCTGTTCCCAAACCTCAAAGCTGGAAAGTCCAGAGAGGCTGCCCTCGCAATACTTGTGGCACTTGCGTTGGTTGCACCGTTCGTCATCTTGAACCCGGCGGTTTTCCTAGGGAATACCGTCTCCTTCGAGTTCAGCCGCCCTGTCCAGGGACTGCTGACGCCGCAGCCGTTCGGAGCCAATGTGAACCCTACACTGAGCGGGGTGGCAATGACCCTGCTGCGGACCACAGTTCCTCTCACAGTTAAGGGGGGAATCGCGTTTGCGGCCATGCTTCTCTTTCTTCGTAGGTCGCCCACCACACTCAAGGCACTGCTAAATGGTTCTCTCTTCGTCATCGTCGGGATATTCGTGCTTCCAAGCGACTTCTCGTGGTGGTATCTCGAGCTTCCACTTATGACACTAATGGCGTGGATCATTCTTGTCGGCAAGCCGTCAACCGGGCTGGTCCCCGGCCGCGAACCCTTAAAGCACGGAGGAGTCGCGCGCGACCACGACTAGCAGTTTGACTGCCCCGGAGCCCCTCGACCCGGGCACGAAGAGGATTTTCACTGTTGTCGCTTGGGCCTCTTTCGCCGTCATAATCGTCATCTCGGCGTACGGAATCGTAGAGGCGTTGACGACCTTTCGTGGGGCAGTTGGCACCGAGTGGGTAGACGTCTACTGGCCCTTCCCCCCGTACTTCGCGCAGCCCGTAACGTACTTCTCCGTGGCTTGTCTGGCCCTGTTCTACTCAGGGCTCAGGCTATGGGAGGCACGGATAGCGAAATGGCCAGCCGGAGTCATCTCTTTTCTCCGGCTGTTGGGATTCATAGTCGCGTTCTCAGCAGCCTACGAAGTGATCTACAACTTCGTGTTTTGGGGCGCAGCCTACAGCGAAGCCGCTCTTACGTCACATGCGGCCATAGTGCCTGACACGCTCGCCAGTGACTTTCCAGCCCCCTGGAACTTTGTTTTCGCAACCAGGATCTTCGCGACCATCTTCGCCCTCAGCGGATATTCGGTCTATTTTCTCAGGCGACTGAATCGAGCCGTAAGGGCCTAGACCTGTGCCTGTCCCTGGGGCTTCGTGGCAGCAGGGGAATAGCCGGTGTAGAAGAGGACGATGTGGGCAACTGCGAATACCGCGAAAGCCACTAGGCTCTCCACTGCGACTGTGGAAAACACGCCGCTGATTAGAGGGAGAGCCACATACACCTGATAACCGGAAACCATGAAACCAAGGAGGGCAGAAGCCGAAGCCCAAGCCCAGCTGAGCCTTCCCGAAGGCCAGAGCTTGAGCAGGGCACCGGCAGCTATGCACGTCAGTGCCGGCCAGAGGACGACAGCCCGATCTACATATACGGCGGCTACCACCCATAGTATCCCTACGGCAATGAATTCGTAAACGAGATAGCTCTTCAGGGCCTCAGATAACTTCGGCAATGCCGCAGGCGCGCGATGTTGTCGTTATAAGTTCTGTTGTCGGATTCCTCCGTGCGCGGTAGGCTTATTTCATGACTGCTTCGACGACCTGGGCAATGCCAGGAGCATCATCATCTTCAGCGTCACTCGAGCCACCCTCCCCCGAGCCGTCTCTAACAACTGAGAGCCTACTGCTCGCTCCAAAACTGGCTAAGCTGACCAAGCCGGTTACGGAGCTGGGAGAATCCCTCCTGGCGTCAGCCTTCTACGACGGCGACCAGAGGGTGGCGGTCCTGAAGTTCTACGACCAGAAGACCGGGCGTTTCTGGCTCTGGCGCGACAACACAGGGCACAGACCCTACTGTTACACGAAGCTCCCGATGGAAGATCTGAAAGAAGTGAGGGCCAGAAAAGATGTGATCGATGTGGTAGAAGAAGAGAAGCTGGATCTCCTGAAGGACGAAGTGGTAAAGGTGCGCAAGATAGTGACTACCGACCCGCTCGCCGTAGGAGGGGGTAGCACAAGCATCCGGGATCAGATCAGAGCATGGGAGGCCGACATCAAGTACTATGAAAATTATGCCTACGACACTGGTCTCAGAATGGGGACATACTACCGGATTTCAGGCGGGAAGGTAATCCCGGCCGAACATCAGGTCCCGGATTCGGTTGCTCGATCGCTCGACCAGATACTGAGGCGAAACACGGAGGAATTCGCCCCATACATCAAGCGATGGGCCGAGCTATTGGGCGAACCGTTATGCGAGTTTAGACGCGTAGCCATGGACATCGAGGTGGCCAACGAGGCAGGGAGGATCCCGGACCCTGAAGACCCCAAGCAGCCCGTAATCGCCGTATCATTCTTTGGGGAAGGCGAGAAGCTCGTCTATCTGCTCAAGGGAAAGGAGAGCGACCAGGCAGAGCTCGACGGAAAGCCGTACCAGTGGAAGCTGTTCGACGACGAAACAGACCTCCTGAGGGCTGTGCTGTCGAAGGTCATGGACTACCCTGTCGTTGTGACATTCAACGGGGACGATTTCGACCTGAGATATCTGCAGCACAGAGCCGAGAAACGAGGGATCAGGGAGGACGAGAACCCCATCCAGCTGGAGAGAGTAGCCGCGTCACTGAAGCACGGCATCCATATTGATCTCTACCAGTTCTTCCGGAACCGCTCAATACAGGTCTACGCCTTCGGCAACAGATACACGGAGCACACTCTAGGTGGGATCTCGGAGGCGCTCCTTGACAAGTCCAAAATCGACGTAGAGGGCGAGATAGTGGACCTCCCCTTGGGAAAACTTGCCGACTACTGCCTCAATGATTCGAGGCTCACCTACGAACTGACGACGATGGGGAGCTCGGTGGTGATGAAGCTACTACTGGTGATATCGAGAATAGGGAAGATGCCGATCAACGATGTCTCGAGGCTGGGGGTGTCCAACTGGATACGGAGCATGCTCTTCTACGAGCACCGGCGGATGGGAGCACTCATCCCGCGCCCCGACGAGCTGACAGAAAAGGGGGGCGCATCTTCGCAGGCAATAATCAAGGGGAAGAAGTACAAGGGGGGACTAGTAATCGAGCCGCAACCAGGCGTTTTCTTCGGCGTTTCCGTCCTAGATTTCGCAAGCCTCTATCCGAGTCTGATCAAGGTACACAACCTCTCTTACGAGACTGTGGACTGCCCTCACGAGGAGTGCAGGAAGAACGCAATCCCAGAAACGTCGTCATGGGTCTGCAGTAAGCGAAGTGGAATCATTAGCCTGGTGACAGGCTCATTGAGAGACCTGAGAGTCGGCCATTACAAACCTCTCATCAAGGACCAATCACTTTCAACCTCAGAGAGAGAACTATACAACGTCGTTACGCAGGGCCTTAAGGTGTTCTTGAATGCGAGTTACGGCGTCCTTGGCTTTGAGACATTCGCCTTCTATTGTCTACCTGTTGCAGAGGCAACTGCCGCTCTGGGTCGTTACGCCATAACCAACACCATCCAGAAGTGCGCGGAGCTAGGGATCAACGTCCTCTACAGCGATACAGATTCCTTGTTTCTTCAGAACCCCACTCCGGAACAAGTCACCCAGGTGACAACGTGGGCAGACAATGAGCTCGGGGTCGAGCTGGATCTCGATAAGACCTATCGCTACGTTGCATTCAGCAGCCGCAAGAAGAACTACTTCGGAGTGCTGCCCGATGGAACCTCGGATATCAAGGGACTGACGGGCAAGAAGAGCCAAACTCCCGAGTTCCTCAAGCAGAACTTCTACGAAGCGCTGGAGATACTAAGCAAGGTGCAGACCGCGTCGGACTTTGAGAAGGCAAGAACGGATACCAAGGCCCTGCTTACGAAGATGATAACCGAGCTCAAGAACCATCTGGTCCCTGTCCCGCAGCTTGCGTTCAACGTGATGATGAGCAAGGAGACGGCGAAGTACAACGGGACGACTCCCCAACACGTGAGGGCGGCCATGCTCCTTCAAGACAAGGGGAAGGAAGTGAAGGCGGGAGAGATAATCGCCTATGTAAAGACGAAGAACCCACCCTACGTGAAACCCGCCGAGATGGCCAAGGTGGAGGAGATAGACTCAGACAAATACATAGAATATGCGCATTCTATGTTCGATC
This sequence comes from uncultured Nitrosopumilales archaeon, assembly GCA_964533695.1. Taxonomy (GTDB): domain Archaea; phylum Thermoproteota; class Nitrososphaeria; order Nitrososphaerales; family Gagatemarchaeaceae; genus UBA183. The sequence goes on from CAZHNH010000028.1 coordinate 4,857, forward strand.
AGATGCTCGACGCGCTGGACTTCAGCTTCGACGAAATGCTAGGTGCGACGACACTCGACTCATTTTGGTCGCACTAACTATTCACGCGTAGACCACTCGATTAGGCATCCCACCGCTTACGCCAGGCCAGATGGAGAGTGAATGAGGCAGGAGCACGAGGACAGCCTGAAGGACCCAACGTCGATCTATGGCGTGAAGAGATTGGGCGAACTCAGCGCGCGCGCCGTCATGCGCGCACGGCCATGAGCTGATCCTGTTTGGGCCCCAAACACGAAATACCTTTACACTAACCGCCGCCTAGTTTATTACGCCAAGCCCTGACGCCGGCCGAGAGGCACTGCTGCAATTTCTTTTTGAGGTCAAATGATGGTCACTCGCGACGTGAAGATTGGCATGGTTCAGATGGGAACCACGCTTTCGAGAAGTGAGAATGTAGCTAGGGCCTCCGAGATGATAGCTGAAGCCGCCCATAGAGGGGCGGATGTCGTCTGCCTCCCCGAACTCTTTTCCGCACGATACTTCCCACGAGAGAAAGGGAACGAAGCCCCTTCAGAGCCTGTTCCCGGACCGACCACCAGAGCTCTGTCTAAAGCCGCCAAGGAGAACAGCGTCATTATTGTCGGAGGATCTGTCTGCGAGCGGGCGGGTTCCCTCACCTACAACACGTGCGCAGTATTCTCGGAGGAAGGCAAGATGCTCGGCACGTACAGGAAGGTGCACTTGCCGCAAGACGAACACTATTATGAGAAGGATTACTTCGAACCGGGGAGAAAATACAGGGTCTTCCGGACGTCTCGCGGGAATCTGGGGACGCTGATTTGCTTCGATCAGTGGTACCCAGAGGCGGCGAGGATCAACCGACTGATGGGTGCTCAGATACTGTTTTACCCTACATCCATAGGCTGGGTAGAAGGAATCGAACAGGTAGAAGGGAACTGGAAGGCTGCCTGGGAAGCGGTTCAGGTGGGGCATGCGATATCGAACAGCATGGTCGTTTGCGCGGTCAACAGGGTGGGAATCGAAGGTGGAACGACCTTTTGGGGAGGGTCGTTCGTTTGCGACCAATTCGGGAAGGTGCTTGCCCGGGCTGGCAGCAAAGAGGAGAGCGCCTATGTTGTGAGTTGTGATTTGGGACTGGGGAAGATGGTTGAAGAAGGCTGGGGCTTCTTCCGCAACAGGCGGAAAGAGACCTACCAGAGGCTCATTAAGTGAGTCCGAGGGGTGGGCATATGTTAGGGACGAGAAGAACGCCGACCAGTCTTGGTTACCGAATGCCGGCGGAGTGGGAGGAGCACACAGGGACGTGGGTGTCTTGGCCGAAAGACCCCAACACCTTCCCTCAGGGTGTCCTGGGGGCGGTGGAGAGGACGTTCTCGAGGATCGTCGAAGCGTTGGCTGAGGGAGAGGAAGTGAGGGTGCTTGTCGACGATGAAGCGTCAGAAGCTCGTGTGAAGTCAACTCTGTGGAGCGTGCAAAACATGAAGAGGGGGAACGTAGTGTTCCTGAGGCTGAAGACCGTCGACGTGTGGGTCAGGGATTACGCGCCGATTTACGTGTCTCGTAGCGCTGGCTCCGCGTACGGCGAAAGCGGAGCCAGAGGCGCGCGAAGAGAAGCAGTCGCAGTGACCAAGTGGGTGTTCAATTCCTGGGGAGAAAAGTATGACGACCTGAAGCCTGATAACGAAGCTGGCTTTCGTATCGCGAAGTCGACGGGGTTTACCGTATTCGAGCCGGGAATAGTCTTGGAAGGGGGATCAATAGATGTCAACGGAGAGGGCACCCTAATGACGACAGAACAGTGTCTGCTCAACCCTAACAGGAATCCTGGACTCGGCAGGGATGCGCTGGAGACAATCCTAAAAGACACCCTCGGAGCGACGAAGGTCATCTGGCTAGGCTCGGGAATCGAAGGCGATGACACAGACGGGCACGTCGACGACATCGCGCGTTTTGTGACCCCCCGCGTCGTGGCAGTAGCCAACGAGGAGGACCCCTCGGATCCGAATCACCGCCCGCTCGAGGAAAACCTCAGACGCCTCGGAATAGCTAAGGACCAAGACGGCGCCCCATTCGAAGTGGTGCCTGTTCCGATGCCCGCTCCCGTCAGCACCTCCGAGGGGAGGCTACCGGCCAGTCACCTAAACTTCTACATCGGAAACTCCGCGGTCCTCGTGCCAACGTTCGGTTCGCCATCCGATTCAAGGGCGCTGAGCATTCTTAGAGGCTACTTTTCGCAACGGGAGACTGTTGGAATTGACTGCAGGGCGCTTGTATATGGACTAGGCACGCTGCATTGTGTCACTCAACAGATTCCTGCCGGAGCGAACAGACATGAAGGAGCGGACAGACATGAAGGAGACTAACCGTCTAATCACTTGAACGAGGCCACGTCCCCCTGTACCTGAGAGACAAAGTCGTCCACCTTGACGTCTGCCGTTCTATCACCCCTTCTCGTCCTGACCGCCACAGTTTCACCCTCCTCCTCCTTCTTCCCTACCACCAGCATGTATGGAGTCTTCTGTAGCTGCGCCTCCCTAATCTTTGCGCCCATCGTCCCGCTCTCGAACTTCCCCTCCGCCCTAATCCCCGCCTTCGTCAGGGAGACAAGTACGCTTCTGGCGTAGGAAAGATTCTCGTCAGACAGTGGGATCACGCTTACCTGCACGGGAGACAACCAGACCGGAAGCGAGCCCTTGTAGTGCTCGAGTATAATCCCCACAAACCTCTCGATTGAGCCGAGGATGGTCCTGTGAAGTACGACTGGGGTGTGTTCCTTGCCGTCCGGACCTGTGTAAGAGAGTCTGAACCTCTTTGGCATCTGGATGTCGAGCTGGAATGTCCCACACTGCCACTCCCTCCCTAGTGAGTCCTTGATGTCGACATCGATCTTTGGGGAATAGAAGTTGCCTTCTTTTTCTTTAATCGTGTAAGACCACCCCCTGGCCTTGACGGTACGGATCAGGGTGTCCGTGGCCCTCTGCCACTCCTCGTCACTCCCCATTGATTCGTCCGGCCGAGTTGAAATCTTCACCTTGTACTCAAGGCCAAAAACACCGTAAACCCTTTCCATGAGGTCAAGCATCCCCGCGAGCTCCTTCTCGGCTTGTTCCTCTGTGGCAATGATGTGCGCGTCGTCTTGGGTTAGCGCCTTGACCCTGAATAGCCCACTGGCTACCCCTGAAAGCTCGTTCCTGTAGAGCGGGTCGAAAGTAGCGTAGCGGACGGGCAGCTCGCGGAAACTCCACTTGCGCGACTTGTAAATCAGGAAGGTCGAGGGGCAGTTCATCGGTTTCATCCCCATTTCTTCGTCTCCGAGCGAAGTGAGGAACATGTTGTCCCTGTAGTGGTCGGAGTGCCCGCTGACTCGCCAAAGTGCGGTGTTAGCGAGGGCAGGTGTGCTCGTCTCGATATACCCTCTGGCCCTCAGCTCTCCGCGAAGGAACTCGCACAGGACATTTTTGAGCACGAGGCCTTTCTCGTGCCAGTAGACCATTCCCGGTGAGACCTCTTGGAAGCTGAAGAGGTCTAGCTTCTCGCCTATCATTCTGTGATCTCCGTCGGGGAGTCGGCCGAAATCACTCTTCTTCACCCTTGCGAGAGCTTCATGCTCCGAAACTTCCCTCTTGGTAGCGCGGAGCGGTCGTGGAGTAGCAGATGCGCCGTCTGTTGTAGCGCCAGTCACGCCCGGCTCAACGTTGGAATAGGACCTGGACATTTCAGCGAGTGGGTGCCCCTTCACCTTCACCTGCAGGGCCTTCGTCCACCCGAATGGAGCCCTCATGGTCTGTAGGCCCCGCGCGGTCGCTTCTTTTTCCATGGATAAGAGAAGCGGCAGGGCGTCGGATGGGCTCGCAAGGTTCTGGCTAAGGTGCGCAAAGGGGTAAATCATGATGCGAGTCGTGCCAAGCTTAGCGAGGAAGTCGCTTGCCTCCGAAACTGCCCTCTTTACTATCGACTGGTCGTCCCCTTTTTCAATGGCCGTGAATAGCACCACCAACTCTTCCTCTCTAACGGTGACGGTCTTGGCCTCTTCAGCCCCCGAAATCTCCCTCTTGACGGGGGTGTACTCGATAAAGTCAGCATGCATCTGGAGTATCTTCATTGCGATTCAGGCCCCGCTTACCATCTCGACCTTTCTAGTGTCTTGGTCTTCTTTGTCGCTTTCTTCCAAGCTTTGTAGTGGTCGTGGCAGAGGTAGGCACGTCTGCCCTCCCCTCCCACGCTCAGCCCACTGCCCCCTATTTCTGCGCGGCTGAGCGACCTAACCGCCTTGTTGTTGCAGCCGCTCACGCTGCAGTTGACCCCCTTGTCGACTTTTCCCAAGGACGAAACTTCAGATGGTATCTGACTATATATAATCTTGGCAGGAACGACTCCCACATCCTTGGTGCTCGACAGGTTGAGGGGAAGGCTAGAAGCCTACTTGGGACGGGTCGGGCGCGCGTTCTCCTGGGTCAGTCCGTCGCCCACGTCGTGGACTCTAGTTGGGCTCGCCCTATCTGTGACTTCTGGACTTGCCTATTCAAGGGGAGCGTATCCGGGTCAGCTGGTCGGTGGGGTCCTCATACTTGCTGCAGGCTGGTTCGACATTGTAGATGGTGCGGTAGCAAGGGTGACTGGGAGAGTCTCAAAGCGCGGGGCATTTCTGGACTCGACTCTGGACAGGGTCGCCGAAGTTGCGATATTTCTCGGAATCCTTGCGGGAGGGTTGGCCCCACCCATCTTTGTCCTCACAGCACTGTCGCTCAGCCTCCTGGTAAGCTACACGCGCGCAAAGGGGGACGCCCTCGGGGTGAAACTATCCGGAGTTGGAATTGGCGAGCGGAGCGAACGACTCCTCATACTTGCGGTGGCCTCGGTGGTTGGCTACGCCGACTGGGGGGTAATAATCGTGGCCGTGGTGGCTTGTTACACATTCGTTGAAAGAACCTACAGGGCCATACACTCCCTGGGTTAGGAATGTTTACATTAGCCGCTGTAGTTGTCGTTCACGAACCGACGACTGCGATCTTGGCCAATCGCCGGAGCCTCTCCCCATCAACAGATTGGTCGCAGAGAACCAGCAACGAGATTTCGGTCTGCCTATCACGGGGGGTGTTGTCCAGACCTGCGAGTTTTACCAACCGTGCCTTTCGGATCTTGCCCTGACTTTCACGATTCCGTAGTGCACTGCGCAGCTAACGCAATAGTACCTGACGGTAGTTGGGGCGGCGATGTAGGCGCCAGCGGCCCTAAGCTCTCGGGCAAGTGTCGGCTCTACTAGCGATGTTCTTGTTGTCACCTTCTTTGCCTTATCCCTTGGGACTGCCGAACCGCAATTGCTGCAGTAGATTGTGCTGCTCTTTCCCTTGCCACCTTTCGAACGACCTCGGCTCTTTCTTTTCTTTGTCAAGTTGTTCTGGTGAAGAAGACCAGCTCGCGTCTCTCTTTAAACCTATGGTGATAGAGCGGAAGTGTCTCCGTCACCAAAGATCTCGGGAGGAGCCTTCATAAGAGAAGCCTCCCAGAGGCGTGCGCGCTTGTTGCGAGTTATGGTCGCTGGGTTCATAACGATAGACACCATCCAGCTATCCCTTAGGCAAGTAACATCTGTCGGTGGCCCTCCCTGCTACGCCGGGTTAATCTGTTCGAGGTTCGGATTGGACGTAACCGCACTCACGAAGGTGGGCAACGATTTTCCGGACGAGCAGGCGGTCTGGTTAGCTAGAAACGGCATCATGATTAAGGCATCGGACAGGAGCGTTTCGAAACCGACGACGAGGTTCCGCATTGCGAACTCATCGGGGAGCAGGTCTCTCGTTCTGGTCAGCAGGTGTGAGGATATCTCCCAATCACAATTTCCCCCCGGCGTAAGATACGACGCATCACTGATCAGCCCAGTAGCCGGCGAGGTTTCTACCTCTCTCCTCACGGAGATTTCCTCAAGGTCAGACTTCACCTTCATGGACCCCCAGGGGTTCGTGAGGAGTTTTGCCCCCGACGGCGCCGTCTCGTCGGGAATGCCGAGAGACAGAAGCATCCTCTCCAAGGTTGACGCCCTGAAGATGGACACTCAAGAGGCACAAGCCCTCACGGGAAGGTCCAATCCCAGGGAGGCTCTACAGAAAATCGCCTCTGTGGGCGTCAGGAAGGCCATTGTGACTAGAGGAGCAGAATCATGCTTTGTACTGGACGGGTCGCGGATCTATGAGATATCAGTGCCACAAGCACAAGTCGTGGACACCACAGGGGCGGGCGACATCCTCAGCGGAGCCACGCTGGGTTGGTACCTAAAAACGAGGGACTTCCTCAGAAGCGCCTGTTTCGGCGTCGCAGCTTCCTCGTTGTCCCTCCACATGATCGCGCTGGCCAAAGTGGATCTGCCAATGAGTGTCGACGACAGTGCGATGAGGCTTTTCTCCCTTGCCAGTCCGGTTGCTGTTATCTAGGAACCCGAGGATCATACTAGAGTGATAGACCAGAGGGCCATGTACCTGATAGCAATCAGTACGACTTCGCGTAGTTTACAGTCGTCACGGTCTTCTTTCCGCAAGAAACACAGGAGCCCGGATTGGACGCTTGTTCGAATGGAATATTCAATATCTTCCCGCCAGCAGCCGCCTTGAGCTTTTCCTCGCACTCCTGGGCCCCACACCAATGGACTCTTACGATCCCACCTCTGCTGGAGACTATCTCCTTCAGTTCTTCTATCGAAGATGCCTCGGAAGTGTGTGTCGCAAGGAACGCCCGTGCCCTTTCGAGGAGGTTGGTTTGAATCGATTCCAGTTCTGCCCCGACTGTCTCTTCGATTCCTTTCAGCGGAACTACCTTCTTGACGCCCGTGTCACGCCTCACCACGACAGCCTGGTTAGACTTGATGTCGCGTGGCCCGATCTCGATCCGCAAGGGAACGCCTTTCAATTCCCACTCGTTGAACTTCCGCCCCGGAGTGAGGTTGTCTCGGTCGTCGAGCCTTGTCCTCCAGGATCGTGAGAGGTCACGCTCAATCTTCGCGGCCTCCTTGAGCACGTGCTCTTTGGTGTCGTCGTTGACAATGGGGACCACAACGACCTGTAACGCTGCAAGCCTTGGGGGGATCACGGCTCCCTTGTCGTCGCCGTGGACGGCGAGCATCACACCAATCTCCCTCGTCGTAATGGCCCAAGTGTTCTGCCAGGCGAATCTGTTTTCACCCTCCTCGTCCACGAACGTGATGTCGAACGCCTTCGAGAACCTCTGGCCGTCAGAGTGGAAGTCTGGACCCTGGATGGCCTTTCCGTCAGGGAGGAGGTGTTCTATACTGTAGGTCGCCTCAGCGCCTGCGAATTTTTCCGAGTCGGTCTTCCTGCCCATGTAACCTGGAAGCGCCAAGAACCCTTCCGTTATGGATTTGTAGATCCCAAGGATCTGGTCCCTCTCGGCGTCTGCTTCTTCCTTACTGGCGAAGAGGCTGTGTCCCTCGTTCCACAGAAACTCCCTTGACCTGAGAAATGGCGTGGGGTGTCTAAATTCCCACCGGACCACATTGTTCCACTGGTTCAGGCGCAGAGGCAGATCTCGCCAGGACCTTATCCACCTCGAGACGACTTCGTACATGACAGTCTCCGACGTCGGTCGGATTGCCAGCCTCTCGTCGAGAGTAGAATCTCCAGCCTGCGTCACCCACGCGACCTCTGGCGAGAAGCCCTTGACGTGCTCCGCCTCCTTCTTGAGGAGGCGCTCAGGTATGAAGATCGGGAAGTAGGTGTCCTGGATTCCGACCTTCTTGAACTCCGCGTCAGTCGCCCTCTGGATGTTCTCCCATATCGCGTAACCTGAAGGTCTGTATGCTAGGCACCCGGAGACTGGCGTGTAGTCGGCTATTTCCCCTCGGAGAATTACCTGGGTGTACCATTCGTCAAAATTCTCCTGTTTTTTCGCCGTGATGCCCTCCTTTCCCGGTTCCGACATGCGACCTTAGGCGTCCAACCCCACCGATTAAAGAAGATGCGCCCGGCACGAATTCCAGGCCAAGAGAGGGCTGTCCAGGTGATCGAGAGCGAATCGATTTCCCGTATCGAAGTCGTCGGCTAGACTGCCGAGAGGCCGTGCTCAGATGAGTCCGGACGTAATGATCCAAGTGCCTAGAACGAGAAGGATCACGGTCGAAAAGTACCTTAGCCTGTGGGGTGTCAGAACCTTGCCGAGGCGACTTCCCAGCGCGGTCTCGAGAGCTGTCGCCGAGATTAGACCAGTACAAGCAGCCAAGAAGACAAGGATCGCATCAGAATACTGAGCCACTAGGACAATCGTCAGTACTTCCGTTGCGTCACCCGCCATGTCCAACAAAGCAAGCGCGCCGACGACGGCGAAGAATCCTCTCAACCCACCAAGCCGCGGGCGGTGGTTCTCTCGCGACTCTTTCTCCGAGGTTTTTTTCCCCCCAGCCATTCCCCTCAGTTGCCATAGGGCATACCCTAGCATTACTGACCCGCCAAAGAGCCTGACCCAGAGGATCGGGATAGCTGCGATGAGAAGCGTCCCAACGCTGACGAACAGTGTGGTGGTAGCTATGAAGGCGGTGGCCCCAGCCAGGAACACCGTCGCGGCTCGTTCGCGGGTTGCAAGAGTAAGCAGCAGGAGGGCGTCCTTGTCGGTCAGCTCTGCAACGAACAAGGCGAAGGCGATCGCTGCGAAGGCATCGATGAGGGGGCCTGTCATGCAAGGTCAGGCGTAGATTACGACCCCGCCATTGGAGCAAACACGCAAGAGATATGGAATGGAGAAGGCGCGTTTCGCGCTCGGAACCTGGGCAGGAATTCTGCAGCTTGTGAGGCGAAGGCAGCGGGGAGCTGCAACGCCCAATACTACCGGCCTGCGGATTCCATCTTCTTCTGGTCTGCCGTTCTGTATGCTTTCCAGAACAGAGCGGCCCCCACTGCTATCAGAACCAGAGAAACCGACAAGCCGGCCGCAGAATTCCTCTTCCCGATCTCGTGAAGGGCCAAAGGGACAAGCAGCATGGAGATGAAACCGAGAAACGCGGGCTTCTCGACATCGCCCACCCTAAGAGGAATGATGAGGAGGTAGCTGAATCCCACCATAAGGATGGGAAATATGATGCTAAACCTCCCTGAAATAAAGTCGCTCGCCGCCCCGGAAATGGACCCCCCGTTGGCATAAAGAGCGCAGATCAACGCAAGAATGAAACTGGCTGCTGCAATTACCTGCAGGTTGCTGCTGATTGACCCCAACTTTGTGCGCCTTGAATCTGCCCCGGTCGAGTAGACCTCCATGACCACCCCCAAGCCGACCCCTAGCGTGCCGATTAGGAAAATGATCGGGTCTCTTGTTACGTCGAGATAAACCGAAGACGAGAGAAGGTGAGAGACTCCCCCAGTGACTCCTAGGTAGATTCCGTAAACCCCGCTTGCAATGAACGGAATCATGTAGAGGAGGACAGACACATCGTCGGAGGTCGTCTTACTACTCATCAGTCAGCGGCCGGGCCCCTGCTGGCCTTAAAACTGTTACCTCTGGAGGCTCTGGCAAGGCGCTGGTTGATCCACTCCCTACTCAGCCGAGATGCACCAAGCGATATCACTGCTTACCAGTCTTCCGCTCAAGGCCCGGAAGTTCTGCGACCGAAGGTAAGGTAGGCGGTGTGACCAACCATGATGTTGGAAGGCCTGGTCATCCCGACCCTGGCCTCGAGATGCCTTATGAGAACTTCCACGGTCTCGATTGATACGAAGCCTTCGTCGTACATTTTTGACACCAACTTCTCAGCCTGGTTTGTGGTCGGGGTAATGACGGCCATCGGAGCGGCTGGCTTGAGACTTACGCGCATGCTGCGGACGACTTCCCAAGGGTCTCCGACGTCGAGGACTCCAGCATCGAGGTTTCTCTCTTGGAATCCAGCTTTGGAGTCTCCCAGACGAAACTTGACGAACGCAGAGAGGCCAAGTTTCTCCACATTCTCCTTCGCGGTCTCCTGGAAGTCGGGTCTAACATCGTAGGTGTAGACCATCCCTCCAGGTTGTACGAGATAGGCCATCAATGCCGTAGTCGCCCCGGTCCCCGTGCCTGTTTCCACGACTTTCGATCCTGAGTGTATCCCGAGCTTGACCATTATGAGGCCGAGGTCCTTTGGATAAATCACCTGAGTCTTCCTTGTGAGCTTCATGACCAAGTCTTCTATTGTCGGTTTTAGAATCGTCAGGGAATCCCCCAAGGTCGTTGTCGCCACTACTCCGTATTCCCCTCCGACCAGCGCCGCGACGTCTAGGATACCAAGGTGGGTGTGAAGTTTCGGGGTGTCCCTCGGCCTGACGAGCCACCTTCTTCTTCTGTCCCTGTAAACAAGAACCAGCGAATCTTCGGTTATCTTCTCGGCGCCTGGAGTCGCTCCTTCCCCACCCTCCCACCCTTCGGCGGGGTCCAACTCCTACGCCCGCCACCAGTCATACCGAAGGAACTCTACACTCTTCTTGCCGCGGTCAGGGATAGCCATTATGAATTGTTTCCGAACCGTCGTTGCCAGCCTTCCTGATCTAACCATCGAAGTCGCAGTCATGGTGGAGTCTGGTCCGACGACTTGGACGATGTATGGGGCGTGATCTATCCCTGGCCCATGTTCGTAGACGGCAAAGTCGGATCCGAATTTGATTCCCGGGGAGACGACATATCCAGCCTCCCTCAGCTTCCTGTAAACAAGGAACTTCTCGTCGAAGTCTGTGTAAGAAGCTTCGCAGAAGTCCTTGAGTTGTTTCGGAGCCAGTTCCTTGCCCGTCTGGTCCTCCACATAAATGGTCTTCTTCATCGTCAGATAGTACGCCTCCATGAGGTCGAGTATCAGCGGAGCGTCAAACTCAAAGTCTTTGGGCTTCGGTATGCCGAGAGGCTTCCCGTAATAACCGTCCTTGAAAAGTCTCCGCGAAGCCTCGATGTCCCAGACGACGACTCGATTCTCGAAGAGCCTGCCGCAGACTCTCTGTTTGTGCATGACTGCCTAGAGTCCTAGCGCGAGGATGGTGCTCGCATCCGCTGCCCGCAACATGGCGTCCGCACAGTTCTCCATCGATTCGAGGACCTCTTTGACTACGATGAGCTCCTTCATATTGGTCGCCGTCTTCATTACCATCGCAACATACCCTCTGTATTTCGTGTCGATGGCGCTCTCGATCTGTTTGACTTGTGCTGCCATCTGCATTGACTGCTCTGAGTTCACCGAAAGTGCCCTGACGCTCTCATTGAGCTTCGATATCCCGTCGATGAGCAACCCGAGCAGGTCTGTCACGGCCTCGTGATACTTCTTATTCTTCGCCGAAGAGCGCGACAGTTGGGATATCTTGAACGCTACTCCGTTGATGTGTCCGAAGATGTCTTCTACGGAAAATGCGGCGCGGAGCATGTCCTCCCTGTTCACAAGGAGAGTCCCCACCTGAGAGAGCTCACGTATCAGGGCACTCCTCAACGTCACCACGTCCTCCTCCGCTTTCCTTACCTTCACCAGGGCCGTAGCGACCTGCGTCTTGTCTCCCTTCGTGAGGGAGGTGAATTCGTCTAGAAGGACCCTTGTCGCATCCAGCACCCTTCTCATCTCGTCCTGGAGGACTACAACTGTTCGACGTCTCGCTTGGATTTCACTTTCTGGACCGGACAAAAAGGGCTATCGCTTCAGCCTTGAGAGGGTGAGAATATAAGACTGGGCCTTCTCGACGAGTCTCAGTCTTTCATCTACCCAGGGAGCATAGACTGCTTGTGTAGGTAACTACTTGCCCGACTCCTCCTCCCTTGGCTACAGCTCATCCTCTGTTACAAGTACCGCCATTGCAAATAAGCGAATCTTGTGTCACTTGTTAGCTTCGTCCGCGTACTTTTGTATGTTGCCGAAGAGTCGAGTGAATTCCAAGGGGAAGATGTACTTCGTTGAAGGACTGACTCCAAGCGCCTTCAACGTATCGAGATACTGAAGCATCATCGTCTTTGAGTCTATCCCCTTTGCAGCGTTGAATATCTGGTTCAGAGCCCCGGCGTATCCTTCTGCCCTGAGAATCGAGGCCTGCTTGTCGCCTTCTGCCCTGAGGATATTCGACTTTTTGTCTCCCTCAGCGACCAATATCGAGGCTTCTCTCTTCCCGTCTGCCTCAGTTACTGTTGCCCTTCTTGTCCTTTCAGCAGACATTTGTCTGACCATTGCCTCCTGAACATCCTGAGGCGGACGGATCTCTCTAATCTCCACATTCGTCACCTTAATCCCCCATCTCTCGGTGACTTCGTCAAGCTTCGTCCTCAGCACTTGGTTGATTTGCTCTCTCTTGGCGAGAAGTTCGTCGAGAGGAATGTCTCCGACCACGGCCCTGAGCGTCGTCGTCGCGATTCCAATGGAAGCGCCTTCGAAGTGTTGAACCTGGACAACGCTGGTTGCAGCGTCAGTGACCTTGTAATAGATCAGAAAGTCAATGTCAGTTGGCGCATTGTCCTTCGTGATGCACGTCTGGTGCGGAACCTCGAGGTAGCGCTCACGCAGGTCAATCTTCATCACTCTGTTCACGAAAGGAAATACGAACACGACTCCAGGTCCCCTCGCGCCAGTAAGTCTGCCTAAAGTGAACTGGACGAGCCTTTCGTATTCCCTCACTATCTTAACGCTGTATCCAATGAACCCTATGATGATTATTATCACGATGATGTATATTGCATAGCTGATCAAGTCACCAGTGCTCGTCTGTAATGCAGCAGAAGCCAAGAAGCTCATGTCTCTAGCTTTTCCACTACCAAGCGCAACCCATCAACTGCTATAACCTTTACTTGGTCCCCGCGCTTCAGATCGCGATTGGCCGTGACACTCCACTCCTCCGCGCCAATCCGCGCGTCCCCCTTCCCGCCTGCAACCAGATCTGTCTTCATCTCCCCAGTCTTGCCTATCGTGCCGGACGAATCAAATATCTTAGGTTTCTTCATAAGGCCCGCCCGAATGTTCCTCAGGTAAAGGCTCCCGATCACTATTGCTGCTCCGAGAGCGAAAAGGAGAGCGTAAGTGATTTCAGGTATTCCAGAGAAACTCGCATTGCCTGGCGCCCCGGCCGCCGAGGCTGCGGGAAACTGGAATACGAACAGGAAGCCAATGATGAATATCACGACTCCCATAAGAGCACTTATTCCATGCTGGGTCTTCACTTCAAGGAAGATGAAGGCCGCGCCTATCACCATGAGAGAGATGGCAAGGGGAGAAGCGCCGAATGTTCCCAGACCGAAGAGCGACAGTGCGATTACTGCCACGCCGGCAAACGAAAGTACCAGGGTCGGATGGAATATGTCGACTAATATTGCGAAGATTCCCACTAGGAAGAGTAGGCTCGCGACATTCGGATTGCTGAATATGGATATGAGTATCGAGCTGACCCCTGGAGTGTTGATTGGAGTCCCTGGAGGGACGCCGAGTGCCTGAAGGGCCGTGCTAAGAGAATTAGTTGGAATTATCGCCGTTATCACGTCGAGGGCAAGGGCCCGTGAATCGGTGTAAGAGTAGCCCTTCGTGACCATCAGCCCGGTTGCGGTCGAGTTCCTGCCATTGGTCGAGGTGAGGGTCTCCATGTAATTGGCGAACGCAGAGATGTCCTTTGCCATTGTAGAGTTGACTTCACCGGTTGGGATTCCCGACACGATAGGCGTGGCCGAACCGATTGTCGTCCCGTTAACCATGTAGATACTGTTGGAGGCCTCGGCTATGTAGGACCCGGCCGAAAATGCGAAGGCGCCTTCCGGGGCGACAAGAGTGATGAATCTCCCACCCCACTGCTGGAAGCTAGAGATCGAGGAGACCATCGACTCCATGCTTCCTCCGTCCCCTCCGTTGGTCGACAAGATGAAGACGATGTTGGCGTTGCACGCGGATTCGGCGTTCGAAACTGTGGTTGACATGAAATTCGCTGCGCCTGGGTCGATGTCTGCGTTAAGGGAAGCAACGTAGTACCCCGACTTGGTTGTGCACGAGTCAGCATGAATGGGAGCGAAAGCTCCCAATAGGGCAACCAACATTATCACAACCAGGAAACCCTTCACGGTCATCAAGACACACCACCGGTTTCATTCTCTGACATAAACGCTGTGGACGACTCTGTGGGAGGTCTAAGAATTCGGGGGTGTTTCATCGTGGCGATGGCTCCGCTTTGACGGCTCGGCTTCGAGAAACATGTCACATTGCGAATGAAAGGAATGGTCAAGGCAGGAATTGAGTGTCTGCCTTTGGGAGTAAGGTCATCACGGCTTAAGACGCTACGGCGATTTTCTTCAATTGGCTCTGATACATTTCTAGAATTTCTTTGGTAGTCGTCGCGTCCTCTGCCCTCTTGTCGTCCCTGATTTTCCCGGTGAACTTCGGGAACCTCAGTGAAATCCCGGAGCCTGCCCTCACGCTGCCGAAGGCTGCCGTGTAGGTAGGAGAAAGGGTGAGCTCAGACGCGATTGTCTCCAGCACAAGGTGTGGTCTGAACCACGTGTCAGGAACAAGGTTCGACTCGACATTCTGAGGTTTCACGTGAGTCTCAAACGGTCTCAAGAGCTTCGGAATCCTCTCAAGGTCTTCGTCCGAGAACCCCGTTCCGACCTTCGCCACGCTCGCGAATAGTCCTCTTTTCTCGTCTAATGCGCCGAGCAAGTATGAGCCGTACACCCCTGTCCTCCGCCCCTTCCCATAGAAACCACCTATAACGGGAAGGTCGATGGTATCGGTGAGCTTGCTTCTGTACTCGCGCTTGAGCTTTATCCAGGCGAACTCCCTCGCGCCTGCTCTGTATGTCGACCCTGCGTCCTTGACCATGAGGCCCTCACATCCATTCTGGATTGCCTCCTCCATGAATCGCTCGATCGCGGCGGGATCGCGAGAATTCAATGAAGGGACCAAGCGCGCCCGATCCGTGGCCTTCACCACCTCGCCGAGTGCCTTACGTCTCACTGAGTAGGTCTTCTCAGTAAGGTCGGTCTGCCCTGACAGGAGAAGGTCGAAGAAGTTCAGGGCAACGGGATACTTCTCGACCGCCTCCGCAATTCCATGCTTTCTTCTTCTGTGCATGAGCTCTTGAAACGGGAGGTATTCTCCTGTCTCCTCATTAATCGCCACAACCTCCGCCTCAAGAATTGCGTCTCTTGCGGCGACCTGCCGAAGGACAAGATCGACAGCGTCTGGGTAGTGAGCCGTTATCACTTCCAGTCTCCGCGAGAAAAGGGATACCACTTTTCCTTGCTTGTGAATCTGGAGTCGTTCGCCGTCGAGCTTGTACTCGGAAACGATCCTCCGGTCCTCCCCCATTTTCCTAACGATAGCATCCGCGGATTCGAGTCTTTCGGCGAGCATCGGCCGTATTGGGACGCCGACAGTTATCTTGACGGACTCTAAACCCTTAATCCCCTTTGCAGCCATCGTCTCTACCACAAATCCGAGGTCCGGATGGACGTTGTAGGCCCTCTCTGCGTTAACCCTCCCCTCCTTTCCTCCCAGGAACGCTGCGGCGGCGGCGTCTAGTACCGTGTACTCAGCCACACCTAGCCTAAGCTGGCCCGTTACCGTCCTCATTATGAACTTGGCTTCCATTGGGGTCGCATCATTCAGAAGGCTGACGAGGTCGCGCAACTTCGCGTCCACCGAACCTTCGCCACTCTTGGCCGCTATTTTGAGGAGCGTGAAATAAACACGGTCGAGGGTGAGTGCTTCGGCACAGAGAGTTCCCTGTGACCTTTCCTTCAGAAGGAGTTCGGCTGCGCTACCAATGTCTCCGGCCTTGATGTATGACTGGTACACCGTGGCTGAAGGAAGGCCCGAGGCGGCACTGATGGCCCTAAGAGCCAACTTCTCGGCCAGACCAAGTTCAACTCCCTCATAGTCTGGACGAAGCTTTCCCTGAGTGAGGTATGCCAGCTTTCCTAGTTCGTCCTTAGGGGTCGACTTCAGGAGGGTGGCCATGACTTCAGCCATCTCGTTCCTACCTGAGATGGACTCCAATCGGTTGTATGCCTCGGCTACCGTCGCATAGTCCATGCCACTACCTTGTGCCCACTGGCGGTTAAATTCCATTGCCTCCCGCGGCAATTCTGACTGAGGCGATAGGAACAATTCTGCAACATTCAGCGAGGATTGGTAAGCGCGCGCCAGTTGTTGGATGTTGACTCGACTTTTTGATCCTGGCAGATGGTCTCGATAATGACAGGCAAGTTTACTGAGAGCCGCGGGGCATCGAGCTTGGAGGATTCCGACTGCTTCAATTCCTGACTCCCTCCCACATGCCAGGTCAAGAAAGGCTTAACTCCGCGGGATGCCATAGGGGTTTGGAAAGAGTTGGGCGGCGTAAAGAAGAAGTCTCTTGCCTCGATGGAAAAGAAGCAAGAGGCGTCAGAGACAGAGCAGCAACAGGCCGGAGAGGTCACGAAGGGGAAGAAGGGAGCGAAAGAACAAAAGGCGCCGCCACAGCAACAAAAGCGTCTCCCGTTCCTGGTGCCCAAGCTGACTGAGACGGAGATGTTGAAGAGCTTGAGTCCTCTTAAGGCGATTACAACCTATGCCGCTTCGAAGGCTCTCGGGGTTAACGCTTCAATTGCAACGGGAATACTCCGCGAACTTGAAGTGAAGAAGGCAATCGTCAAGGTTGGCGGATTCAGCGGTCACGAGGTCTGGAAGGTAACGTAATCATCACCTGACAGAACGAGCTCACGCTTCGAATACTTCTTGATTTGAATTCGATCACTAAGACCATTGGACATCTGGTTGCACTGCTTGTTCGACGTGGTTGAGCGAGTGCACGCGCAGTCGATGCTAGGTTGACACGAGGCTGGCGTCCAGGTTAAATATAACATATGTTATGGCTCGGCTTCATTGGTCGCCTTCGCCTACATGCTTCTGTTCTCGGGGGTGATGGGCTTCTCGATCTACCTTTCGCTTCCTGTCATCTTTCGAAGAGGACGCAACCCCAGAACAACAGAGCTCTTCGTCGCTGTTGCGATAGGAATCCTCGTTTTTCTCATGGCCGACGTCTTCGCGGACGTTTCACCCATCCTTTACAGCTCTGGAAGCTATTATGGTTACGGATCCTCTCCTGAGTATGATGCGATCTTCGTTGCCTCGTTAGCCGTCGGCTTCATGGCGTTGTACTTCTTTGAAAACCGGTCGAAGACTGCCCTCACACCAACTCAGCTGTCTTTGATAATTGCGCTTGGGATTGGGTTCCAGAACCTCACGGAGGGACTCGTCTTCGGGAGCCTCGGCGTGGCCATCGGGCTCAGTGGTGCGACCCTTGTCGTCCTGGTGGGGTTCACTTTCCAGAACGTCACCGAAGGATTCCCGATAGCGTCCCCATTCCTGAAGAACGTCGAAGCAAGGACGAGCGCACTGCTCGGTCTCTTCTTTGTCGGCGGAATCCCGACTGTGATAGGGGGGGCAGTCGGGTTCTATTATAGCTCAACCATATTCAACCTGGCCTTCGACGGGATTGCCATAGGCAGCATTCTCTACGTGATTCTTCCAATGCTCAGGAATCTCTTCAAAGGACTTGAAGAAAGCGGCAGGCGTCCTGTCTATATCGGAGTGTTCATCGGGTTTCTGATAGGTTCACTGGTAAACATGATCTAGGTGGAGGCGGCTTACTCTGCCACCGAACCCTTAGATCAGTATTGTCGAAACGCTGAGATCAGCCGCCCGAGGTAGGTTCCGCGAGAGAGATGCGAATGGTATCCCCAGGCCCAGTCGCTTCGAAAAGCTCAACGTTGTCAACGACGTTCCCCAGAGGATTCAGAGGTCGGTCGCTGCGAGCCTCCTGAAGGAAGAAGCAGAGGAGCCCCCCCGATGCTAGAAAGGCTACGTCTCCCCTGGCGAAAGAGACCCTCGGTTTCTCTACGCCCACTCCAAGAGGAGTGAAAAGGCAACGCATCCCAGGTTGGATCGTCACTCGGCTATCGACCGGAAGTAGGCGGAGGAAGGCGTTGACCGAAAGTGGTGAAAGATGCCTGTAGAGCGTGATGCGAGATCTATTGCCTGTTCGGAATGTAGCAACGCATTCCACTTTTGAGACTGAACCTGCCTGGGGTTGCATTAGTGATCACTGGGTCGTTCCTGCTTCCCTTAAGCACTTCTCTCAGAGTCAGCTCCCTAGGTTACGCTGGTATTGGACTGTTGTGACCCCATTCGCCTGCTACCCCTCAAGACAGTTGCGGCGCCTATTGAAAATACCCGGTTGATGAAGCAAGACTACAGCCTTCTGCAAAGATTTATCTGAGGACTCAAGCGGGCGCATATTCTCCGAGGATTCCTGTTGTCGCCAGCGAAAACACAGAAAAAGTCTAGGCAGCCCTCAATCACGTCGTTTGAGGTTAAAGTGGGCCCGAACAAACTGACGAGGTTTGAAAAGGCAAGAATCGTGGGGGCACGATCGCTGCAACTGGCGATGGGGGCGCCTCCGTTCATCTCTGTGGAGGGAGGATACAGGGGTCCCATAGAAGTCGCGACTGCTGAGCTCGAAGAAGACGCTCTCCCGATCTCGATCAGAAGGTCACTCCCGGATGGGACGACCCAAGACATACCCATTAAGGCTCTGACCAAGTAGTGAGCCAGAGATGGCATCGAAGCAGGCGGTGTTCTCGATGGCATCCTTGCCTGAGAAGGCGAAGGAGCATCTAGTCGGATTCCAAGTCTTCGAAAACGAAGCAGGCGATGATGAGCTCGCCAGATGCGAAGTTTTGATGGCATGGCCGACAAGGACGAAGAAGGAACTGTTGGAGAAGATGGACGACTTGAGGATGGTGCAGGCCTTGTCTGCAGGAGTAGACGGGCTCGACTTCGCTTGTCTGCCGAAAGGGGTGAAGGTGTATTCGAACGCGGGGGCGTATACGAACTCAGTAGCCGAGCATGGGTGGGGGCTCCTTCTCGGAGCCGCCAAGGGGCTCCACGCAAGAAAGGTGCGACTCGTCCCTAGAAAGCTTGGCGGAAAGACACTTCTTGTTGTCGGCTGCGGATCCATAGGGTCGGAATTCGCCCGGTTTGGCAGGTCGATAGGAATGACAACGTTAGGCGTCTCCAGGTCATTCAAGATCCCTGAGGCTTTTGACGAGATGTATGCGCAAGGGGACCTCAAGGGCGTCATAGGGAGGGCGGATGCAATTGCAATTGCGCTTCCACTCACTAACAACACACCGAAACTGTTCGACTACGAGACGCTAATGCTCACAAACGAGAATGTCACTATTGTCAACGTGGGTAGGGGAGATACCGTGTCGGAAAGGGGACTAATCAAGTGGCTCCGCAAGCGACCGGGGAGTAGATATACGACCGACGTCTTCTGGAAGAAGGACGGGAAGGAGACATTCGAGACAGATGCATGGGAGCTTCAGAACTTCTCAGGGACGCTGCACATTGCAGGAACGCCCATGGGAGAGACCTTGGAATTTCCTCTCGTCGAGGCGGCGAAGAATGTCCGCAGGTTCCTAGCGACTGGGGAAGCCCAGAATCTTGTCGACAACAATGAGTACCTTGCGGCTTTGGCCAAGAACTGAGGACGGCGTCGCGACCCGCGCAGTGTGGCATCAGAAGCGATAGTGCGAAAACGCATAGTGTTTCGCACAGGAAATCCCTATTTTTTTAGACGTGTCGAACAAATCAACGGACTAACAGATAAATACGCGCCAGAGGGTCCGAGTCGATAAGGACATCCATATGCCAAAAAGGAAATCCGACTCAGACGAACCAGAGGAATCCTCTGTCGAAAACATGCCAACATCAGCACATCGCTCCGACGCACCCCATCAGCAGCACGACGGTCAGGGCCAGAGGCCCTCCATGCCAAACCACATCTTTGTCGGCAAGAAGCCGGTCATGAGCTACGCCATGAGCGCGCTCATCCAGCTCACTCAAGCCGGTGAGATCACCGTCAAAGCAAGAGGGCTGGCAATTAGCAGAGCTGTCGACGTGGCGGAAATCGTCACCAAGAGACTCGGCAACGGCCAGTTCAAAATCAAGGACATCGGAATCGACACCGAGGTCGTTGGCGAAGGCGCAGAACAGAGAAACATCTCCTCCATCCAAATAGTCGTCGGCAAGTAGCACCAAAACTCTCCAATCTATTTGACAACAGGAGGGTAGGAACGCCAGCGGCAGCTATGACCTGCTGCCTGGCCTCTTTTTTTCTCTCTTATGTGGTGGATATGACGCATTTCTGAGGAATCTGGTAAGTGAGAACTGGTAAGTTAGAACAGCGACACAAGCGGTGCCTTATTCGTCCCGCGAGAAAGTCCGCTCTACCCCCGGTTCAGCAGATGAACGGCGGTGCAGAGAAGGAGTTTGGAACTCCTTCTCATGTTTTTGATCTGAATCTCGCGCTTCAAGGCATTGTTTCTGCTTTTGTGCTCCTCCTCGTAAATGAGCACTACGGGTCTCCTCGTTCTCGTATATTTCGCCCCCTTACCTGTGTTGTGCTCCCCAACGCGCCTACCGACGTCTGTCGTGTAACCTGTGTACAGTGTGTCATCTGAGCAAAGGAGGATGTAGACGAAGTGGGGCAATGCAGCGAGACATCCCTGGCCTCGATAAGAAGGCTTTCCTTCCAATGACTGGAAACCTCGGCAGCACGCGTACGTGTCAAGTCCATCGGATTTTTCTGGGCGAAGAGAAAAAAGTCATGTATGATTGATTCCCCCCGATTCGAGCCTTTGCGGGGGCGGGATTATAGCGTACGACCTCCAAAGTCCCGTGAGACGACGTCCAGAGACGACCTCCAAACTCCTGGCGTCTCGGGAGTGCCTCGGGGAATCAATCACACAGAAAAAAGTTATAAGACAAAATTAATTGGGATTGCCAACAAAAAGTTGGTTGGCCCTCGTACTCAACCCGTGTCGCGCACGGGGGTTGCGACTCCGAGATTCTCTGAGAACGATCTTTACGGACTTGCTGAGAAGTACGGCACACCGTACTTTCTAATCGATGAACAAACTCTGCAAAAGAAGGTGAACGAAATTGAAGAGGCTTTCTCCGAATTCAAAGGGGCATTCAGAGTCGCGTACTCAGTCAAGGCGAATTTCAATCCTTCAGTGATAAAGACATTCGTTGAAGAGGGGATTGTCTTTGACGTAACCGCTCCCGCCGAGTTACGGTTCGTCCTGAAGTGCGGCGGTTCGACTGCGAACGTCATCTACACGAGCATCACGGAGACCCTCACTGAGTACGAAGACGTACTGGCCCTGGGAGTGAGGAAGGTGGTGGTTGCAAGCTACAATGGCCTCATCAACCTCGGCGAGGCTGCTGCGAGAGCAGGAGTTCTAGTCGAAACGATGGTCAGGGTTAACCCGGAGGTCCACGTTCATGCAGAACTCAGAGGTTCAATGGGTCACGGGAAGTTCGGACTCGAGATGGTCAGAGACAGAGAAAGCGAAGACAGCGCCTACTCTGTGCTGAGGAGGATTCTGTCCACGCCCAATCTGAAGTTCGAGGGGTTCCACTTCCATCTGGGAAGCCAGATTGAAGATCCATCGTGCTACGCAGAAGCGATTGAAAAGCTTGAAGCGTTTATCCTTGGCACGAGAAAAGACTTAGGACACTTTGACATCAACACGCTCGACATAGGAGGTGGCCTCCCTGTCCCATATGGGAAGAGAGTCCCAACTCCTCGGGATTTCAGTGCGAGAATAGTAAGTCAACTCCACAGCCTTGGAGAAAGTCTGGGACGGAGGTTCACGCTCGTCGCTGAAAGCGGAAGGTTCCTTACGGCGGAGTCGACAATCCTAGTTGCCAAAGTTGTCAACACAAAGCAATTCGGAGATCGTCGTTACGTCTATGTGGACGCAGGGTACCATATACTCTTGGATGCCGCGCTGCTTAGACACGAATATCCCGTTGAGGTTGTATCAAACGGCAAGGCACCTCTAGACCAACAATCCTCTCAGCACCAGCAGCAACACAAAACCGTCCTGGTGGGGAGGCTCTGCGACCCCCTTGACGTGTTCCCCACCTCGACTAGATCAAAGCTCGCTGGGGCTGAGCCTGGCAAACTAGTTGTGTTCAGAGAAGTGGGCGCGTATTCGATCGTCATGAACATGCCATTCCACAGCCAACCGAAACCGTACGTCTTGATGCGAAACCGCAATGGGAGCTACCGCGTTGCGAGAAGAGGTCAGGATGCAGAAAGCCTCTTTATGGCAGAAGGGGGAGACTGCCTCCAAAACTGACCTGGTCAGGGAAACGCTAAGAGAACAACCATCAAACCCGTAGGTTTGCTTGGCCCGAGGCTGTCGTTGGAACAATCATCGAAAGAACATCTCTTCCTCGCACTGTTCCCAGGGTGCCCTTCGCTGCGTTTAATTCTGTAAACCGCATTCCATCCCCTTTGTGGTCGGTGCTTATCATCAGCGGCACTGGGTCGCTCGCGTGCATCTTAATGGTACAAGGGGTCGCATGGTCGCAGGAGACCCCAACTTTGACCTCGCCTGCCTTATCGGCCACAACTGAGAAGAAGTCCCTGTCTATCGATTCAATCACTCTCTTCTTCCCTACAGCGTCCCCGTCGTGGCCGAACTCGTCAGGACCTTTGATGTGAACGTAAACCACGGTTCCCTCTCGGAGCTCGCCCGCGAACAGTGATGCCTTCTCGTTCATGTCAGCCTTATCCTTCACAGCTATCATCTTCATCCCGAGCAGTTTTGCGATGCCTATCTCCGCTGGCATCTCTACGAGCGCGGTACCTTTCATGCCATACTTCCGTTCGAAGCTGTCCACGTCTGGGAGGTGATCTCCCGCGTCACGGAGGAGGATGCAGTTCGCTGGTAGCTTACCTTCTCTGACGCGGTCGTCGTTCACTTTGCTTCTCGAAAGGACCTCGATGCTCCGCTCTGTGAACTCGTTCACCAGTCTTGCGGAGAGTCGCGCTGCCGCGGTTTGAGACTCCGGCCTTGAAGGGAGAATGGATTCTCCGCTCCCGGTTGGCCGTGCTGCCCCGAACCCTCCGACCCTCGCGTAGGCAGGATCTGTGTTTGTGATTGCAGCCGAGAGTCCAGATCCAGCTCGGATGACTAGGACACCCCTGTATGACACAGTAGCCTTGAATTCGAGATCTGCCCCCTTCAGTTTGATTCCGTTGAGTTCTTCCCCGAGCATCGTGGCTTCGTCCTGAGTCAGATTTCGTCCAGCACGCCTGTCCAGAATCCGCCTGCCCCTGCAAGACGCAAGGTTCGCCCTTATGGCCAGGTCTCCTTCATGAAAATGGATTCCGGCTCCCACTGCCTCAATGACCCCCCTTCCGGGATAGCCTTTGTCGAACGAATAGCCGAGCATGTTGAACACGGCTATGTCCGACTCTGGTGCCACTTTTCGCTTCACGGTCACCACTCTTCCCAGATTTGAGTTTGTGGCAATCCTGTCAAGATTAGGCGTGAATGCGGCC
>CAZHNH010000029.1:0-7354 GCA_964533695.1 uncultured Nitrosopumilales archaeon
GAAATACCAGCCGGGGGACAGCCTGGACTGCTGGACCGTCTCGGTTCTACGACAAAGGGAGCTGCGCAGGTTTCAGTGGTGAAATAGCAATTTGCCCATGATAGAGAGGAAACAGGTGATTCCAGGCGATGTGATAGCTACTGGTAATCACAGATATGGTAATTACATCGAGAAGAGGGGAGACGACTATATCGCCCTAAGGATTGGCCTGGCGGAAGTAAGCCACGAAGGAATAAAGCTCAATCCGCTTACTGGACCTTACCTCCCGAGAGCGGAAGACCAAGTAATCGGAAAGGTGGTCGACATTAATGGCTTCGGCTGGGTGATAGACATTAATTCGTGCTTCGACGGTTTCCTGCCTGCCTCATTCGTGTTTGGAAGGGAATTCTCACCTGCCACTCATGATCTGAGTTCGAAGTTCAAGGTTGGGGATGTCATTGGCGCGAGGATCGAGTCTTTTGACAGATCGAGAGACCCTCAGTTGAGCATCAGGGGCCATGGATACGGGAAAATCCCGGAGGGCGAAATCGTTAAGATGTCACCAACGAGGGTGCCGAGACTAATCGGCAAGAGGGGCTCAATGATTAATCTAATCAGTGAAAGAACCGGCTGTGACGTACAAGTGGGACAGAACGGTGTGATAGTTGTCGTTGGGTCGCCTGAAGGAGTTGTGAGGACGGTAAACGTGATCAAGATGTTAGACAAAGAGACGCACGGCGCGAATCTCATGGCGAAAGTCGAGGAGTATCTTGGAGGGAACGTCAGTGGAAGCGAAACGTAAGCTCATCGGCGACGACGGAAAGAGACTTGATGGAAGGGACTGGAATCAACTCAGACCCATATCTCTCGAAGTTGGGCTGTTGAAGAATGCAGACGGATCAGCTTACATTCATTGGGGGAAGAACAAGATCATGGCAGCTGTCTACGGTCCCAAGGAAGTCCATCCGAAGCATCAAGTCCTCCCTGACAGGGCGCTGCTTCGATCGAGATACCATATGGCGCCATTTTCCGTTGACGAGAGGAAGAACCCCGCTCCTTCAAGGAGAGAAATCGAGATATCAAAGGTGATAAGAGAAGCTCTCGTTCCGGCGGTCCTGGTGGAGGATTACCCCAGAACAGCCATCGAAGTGTGGGTCGAGGTACTCCAGTCGGATGGCGGATCCAGAGTGGCTGGTATAACGGCCGCGTCCCTCGCTCTGGCAGATGCCGGTATCAACATGAGAGACCTTGTGGTAGGGTGCTCGTGTGGAATCATCGACTCACAGGTTGTTGCCGATCTGGACGATACGGAGGACAAAGAAGGTAGCGGAGATATGCCGGTGGCGATAATGCCCAACCTGAATCAGGTCACACTGCTTCAGGTGGACGGGATCTATACAAAGGAGAATTTCAAAAAGGCTTTCGAACTAGCGATAGAAAAGGGGAAGGAGGTCTACGCGATGCAAAGGGAAGCACTCGCGTCGAAATTCTTCAGCAAGGATGGAGACACCACTGTGTCAGAGGAAGAGGGAGCATAACGATGTCCATGAAGAAGAACTACGTCGTTGAGACGATAAGAAAAGCACAGATGGTTGAGCTGTTGGCCAAAGGCAAGAGGCTCGATGAGCGCACTCCCGACCAGCATAGGCCGATAACCATTCAGACGGGGATGATTCAGAAAGCGAACGGCTCGGCGATTGTTACCCTCGGGAACACCGAGGTCATAGCGGGGGTCAAAATTGCTACGGGGACACCATTCCCCGACACACCCGACAAGGGTCTCCTAGTGGTGAACGCCGAAATCCTGCCATTAGCTTCCCCGTACGCAGAACCTGGCCCCCCTTCAGAGGAGGCTATCGAGCTTGCCCGGGTAGTCGACAGAGGGGTTCGCGAATCAGAGATGGTAGACCTCGCCAATCTCTGCATAGTCGCGGGAAAAACGGTCTACACTGTCTTTGTAGACGTCAACATAATGAACGTTGACGGTAACCTCTTCGATGCCACTAGCTACGCTGTAGTCGCGGCGCTCAGAACAGCGAAAATGAAGAAGTATGTGGTTGAAAACGACAAAGTCGTGATGAAGGATGAGGTTATTCCAGTTCCAGTCGAGAAAACTCCTGTATCCGTCACCCTCGCAAGGATTGGCGACAAACTCGTGGTAGACCCGAACTCGGAAGAGGAAGGCGCCATGGACATGAGGATCACGATTACCACCGATGACGATGGT
Organism: uncultured Nitrosopumilales archaeon; assembly: GCA_964533695.1. Lineage (GTDB taxonomy): Archaea > Thermoproteota > Nitrososphaeria > Nitrososphaerales > Gagatemarchaeaceae > UBA183. The sequence goes on from CAZHNH010000029.1 coordinate 2,207, forward strand.
AATGTCTGCGCTAGCCAGAAGGGTGAAGCGAGCACAATAACCCCTGCACAGGTCCTTGAAGCTGTTGACACGTCGATCAGGATTGGGAGGGAAATCCGAGCGCAGATACAGGACGTGGCGAAGTAATGCCCAGAGCAAAGAAAGAGAACGTGAAGGGTCTGGGAGCCAAGTACGGCGGGACGCTCAGAAAGCGGTACTCCCGAGTCTTCACCTTGCTGAAGGCGGCGAGAGATTGCCCCTCGTGTTCAAGCCCAAAGCTCAGGCGGGAGTCATCCGGGATATGGAAGTGCAAGTCGTGTGGATATACCGTCGCCGGGGGGGCGTTCGATCTTAGCCCACCGAAAGCAAGATAAGCCGATTGAGGCCGTCGAACTAACGATAGAGTTTAGGGCCGACAAGGACACGTCAGAAGCAATTAGGTCAGCTATGCCGTTCGCGAAGGTTAAGGGGAGTACCTGCGTGCTGAGGATCGATGGTACCAATCCGGGAGAAGTGGCAGAAAAGGCCAAGGAGATCCTCGAAGTCATCAGGGGTCTTGCGGAACCCTCGAAAGGCTTTAATTGACCAGCAGAACCGCGGTCTTGAAGAATGAGCCAAGCAGAGCTTCCGCCATATATCAGAGAACAGCTCGCGCGGTATGATCAGATTCAGCAGAATCTGCAAGCGGTTATCATCCAGAAGCAGCAGGTAGAGATGGAACTCGGTGAGACGGAGAAGGCACTTGAGGAGCTCGCAAAGGCCTCAGACTCTGAGGGAATATACAAGTTCGCTGGAAACCTGTTGGTCAAGGTTGAGAAGGATGCTGTCGTCAAGGAGCTAACCGAGAAGAAAGAACTTGGGAGCACAAGGAAGATGGTGCTTGCGAAGCAAGAGAGCAGATTCAGGGAGAACCTAAAGGAACTTCAGTCCAAAATCGACGACGCTGTTAGGAGCAAACCGACGCAGCAGTCTCAGCCCCCCGGCGACGCCTAGGGATTAAACCCCAATGACCAGGGAGACGGCAGGCGACGAGTTCCCTTTCACCGACCCTAAGACCATAAAGAGGGCTGCGATCGTGTGTCATCGAAACGCCGATGCTGACTCCTATCTTTCTGCGTACGCACTCTCGTCCCTCCTAAGAACCTTGGCCCCCCAATGCTTCGTTGATATAGTCACGCCAGAGGGGATGACGACTCTCACCTCCAAGCTTGCGCAGAAGTTCCCACATACGGTCATTCAGAGTAGCGACGAGGAGTATGACCTGTACGTCGCGGTGGACGTTGGAGATGCGGAGCTCTTGAAGGACTGGCGTGGGAAGATGGAGCTGAGTTCAGGAACGAAGGTTCTTGTTGACCACCATCCAATTCGCGACTTGAAACTGTACGACCACGCCGTGGTCGACGAAGGGGCTACGTCCGCCGCCGAAGTCGTCTTCAAGCTGTTTTCCGAGACGAGGGTGAAGGTCAACGCCGTCACGGCCCAAGCCCTCTTACTGGCGGTGCTCTTTGATTCCTCGCATCTTGCAATAGCAGGGAGTGACGGGCTCAGGATAGTAGTGAAGCTCCTTGATGCTGGGGCAGACCTGGCCGAGGCAAGGAAGGACCTCAGGTCTGAGCCTGACTACGGGGAAGTGATGGCCAAGCTGAAAGGAGCGCAGAGATTGAAGGTCTACAGGATCGGAGATTGGGTGGCCTCGACAAGCACGATAGGTTCGTTCCAGGCTCATGTCGCAAGAGCACTAGTATTCCTGGGCTCAGATGTCGCGGTGGTGGGAGGAGAGTCAGGCGGCGAGACGAGGGTCAGCCTTAGGGCGACCCAGAGGTTCTCCGAATCGACGAGTGTGAAGCTCGGCACGCAAGTTGCCGAAGTGGTTGCGAGGGAACTGGGAGGGCATGGAGGGGGCCACGGCACAGCTGCCTCACTATCTACGATGGCGACTGAAGAGGAGGCAATTGCAGGCTGCCTGGCGCGGCTTTCCGAGCTTGTAGGAGCTGAGGTTCGCACCGTTGCCTGAAATCTGGAATGTCTCATCACGTGCCTGCCGGTGCATGACGATGGCTGATACGAGCTCTGCCCTAGTGTACACCCTGGCTCGCCCTTTCTGTGTACACGGTGACATTGACTTGGTCGCCGTCCTTTAGCCCCAGAGTCTTCCTAAGGTCGACTGGCGATACCACTTCCAACACCGTTTCACCATGGTGGGTTCTTTCAATGATAAGGGCTGCAGCGTCGTATTTTGACTCCACCTTGGCCCGGAAGCATTTCGCGGGCCCATAGCTTCTCCCTCCTTGGCTGAACCCTGCTAGTTCCAGCGCGCCAAGGAAATTCAACTGTTTCTTCATCTCCACCTCACCAGGACCGATTGTCAAGTTCAGGGTGCCCGGAAATGGCTCAAATCCTAGAAGCTTGACAAACTGCTTCTTGTACCCTGCCAAAGAAATATAGTAACCTCCCTCTCCCAACCCCGTAAACAAGGTGCCGTGGAACTCGAACGCGCCCGCAATCCCTTCTATGGCTGTCTTAAGCCTCGAGTAGACTGCTATGACACGGTCAGCGCCTGCGTTGGTGACGAGGACTCCTGACCTTCTCCCGCTCCTTCTTCTCACGATAAGACCGTCTTTCTCTAGGAGGAGCAAGTGTTTCGAAATCCCCTGTTGGCTCAACCCGACCTCTAACCCCAACTCTGCGGTCGAAACTTCGAGCGGCTTCGTCGTGGCCCCTCTCTGGTAGAGTTCTATGAGCGTCCAAAGATATGACGGAGTTCTGCTCAAGGTATCAATACTACCATGTTCGTGGTGATTACCAAAGAATTAAAAGGTTACCTCCTCGAGGTAGAGCATGGGTCCGGCTCCAGAAAGGGGCAGGCTGACCACGACGTCTCTGGCGGGCGTTGCAGTCTTCGGAGCTTTGTCCGCAATCCTGACATATTTTTCGCAATCGCTCGGGTTGAACTTTCCCCTCGTTCCATACCTCCAATTCGACCTAGGCGAGGTCGCCATAGTCCTTGCGCTATTCGTATTCGGGCCTTTCCCGGCGGTTGTTTCAACTTTTGTCGAGTTCGTCACCCTTGAGGGCATCGGACAGAACGTGCCTTGGGGGCCAGTTCTCAAGCTCCTGTCGATGGTCTCTAGCGTCGCTGGCATCTGGCTGGGCGTCAACTTTGCATCGCGTCTTCGTAGGACAAGCGTTCAAAACCTCTTCGAGGCAGGGACAGGCTTTGGGGCCGCGGTCAGGGCCTCCTTCATGACAATTCCTAACTACCTTTACCTCGTGTTGGTCTACGCCGAGCCGAACGGGAGCGCCTTGATGCTCGTGCTAGTATACACAGCGATTTTCAATGTGCTGCAGCTCGGATTTGTGATGACAGTATCCTACGCTGTGTTGAAGGTTCCCCAGGTCCAAGGCCTGAAGATAGGTGGCAGGACCCTGTGGGTGATGACAGTCACACAAGTACCAGCGCAGGGAGCAGGACTTCAGCAGCCGCGAGTCAGTGGCTGACTGCTTCAGAAAGGAGGTACAGGTCCAGATATGGGCAGAATCCTGGAAATCGCTGACTTCGGCTTCAGGTACCCCGATGCTAGAAAGAAGGCCGTTGACGCTTTCAACCTTGAAGTTGACGAAGGCGAGATAGTCGTCCTCGCTGGTCCTTCCGGGTGCGGCAAATCTACCCTCCTTCGTGCTATCAACGGCCTCATCCCGCATATGTACAAGGGCGAATACTCCGGTCACGTTCGCGTGGGAGGGGCCAGTGTAGAGTCAACTTCAATGAAGGATTTGGCCCAGACCGTTGGCTTCCTGTTCCAGAATCCTGAGAACCAGATCTTCATGTTCACAGTCGAAAGAGACATTGCGTTCGGCCTAGAAAATTTAGGCGTTCCTAGGCCCGAAATGAGGAGCAGGGTCGATGAGGCAATGACCTTGCTAGGAATAATTGACCTAGCCCAGAGAGCCCCCCATGAACTCTCAGACGGCCAGAAGCAGAGGGTGGCACTCGCAGGCGTGATAGCGATGAGACCGAGGCTAGTGATTCTCGATGAGCCCACTTCTCTGTTGGACCCGAAGACGGCGATGGAGCTTGTAGATTTGGTGGCACGCCTGAAGAGTGACCTCGGCACAACTTTCGTCGTCGTAGAACACAGGCTAGATCTCATAGTGAGAGTCGCCGATCGGATAGTGGTGATGAATGCCGGGGCGAAGGTCCTAGATGGAACCCCTAGAAGGGTCCTGTTTGGCGATGAGGCCGAAGGTTATGGGATCGCCATACCTGCAGTCACCAAGGTGCAGAAGATGCTTTCGAAAGATGGTATCGCATCAGTAGACAGGCTCTGCAGTCCTGCAGAACTTGCTGCGATGCTGGAGAAGCAAAGACAATGATCGAGTTCAGAGAAGTGACATACGTTCACGAAAGCGGAGTCAAGGCCCTCAACAATGTCACGACAAAGATTGGAGATGGAGAGACAGTCGCGATAGTCGGGGAAAATGGAGCAGGGAAGACGACGCTTATTCGACACGTAACGGGTCTCCTCAAGCCGACCGAAGGGGAGGTCCTCGTTGACGGCGTCGACACGCGCCAGTCGAGTACCGCCACGCTTTCTCGCAAAATCGGAGTTGCGTTCCAGAACCCCGACCACCAACTCTTTTCAGAAAGTGTGAAAGAGGAAATGGCCTTTGCCCTCAGGAACTTTGGGTTCTCGCCCAAGCTTGTAGAACAGAGAGTCTCTTGGGGGCTCAAGCTGTTCGGACTTGAAGAGTACAGCGAGTTATCTCCACTCATTTTGAGCGGGGGCGAGAAGAAGAGGCTGACGCTCGCCTGCATCTTGGCGTGGGATCCTGAAGTGGTCATGCTCGACGAGCCGACAGTCGGGCAGGATGCGATTCAGAAGGAGAAGCTTGCGGGAACAATCAGGATGCTTGCGTCGACGGGGAAGACAGTGGTAGTTGTATCGCATGACATCGAGTTCCTTTGGCCGCTTCAGCCCAGGGTGATCGTCATGAAGTCTGGAGGCATCGTGGCCGACGGACCTGCTCCAGACCTGATGATGAAGAAGGAGATGCTCGAATCTTCCAGGGTGGCCGAGCCCCAGCTCGTGTCGCTGTACAGGGAGCTTTCGAAGAGGCCAAGTGCCCCTTTCGTCGACGCACTGGACGCTAGGCTTTGGATCGAGGCGG
>CAZHNH010000030.1:0-5140 GCA_964533695.1 uncultured Nitrosopumilales archaeon
TCCCAATACAGAACGTCCGCGTCATGTCGGCGTAATAGCCTTCGAAAGTGGACCCGACGTCGAAAATGATGCTCTCGCCTCTGCCCACCTTCTTTGAAGTAGGCAGGCCGTGAGGGTCTGCCGCCCTCCATCCAGACTGGACGAGCATTGCGTCCACTTTGGTCGCGCCGTTTGAATAGATCATCTCAGTCGCGGCCTTCGCAAGCTCGCTTTCTGTAGCCCCTGTCCTCAGGATATCTGGGAAACCACGAAAGGATTTGCTGAGAATTTCCGCCGACCTCTTCAGCAGGTCCACTTCCGCTTGGTCTTTGATTTCCCGTTGCGTTTGAAGGATTGGTTCGGCATCTTCGAACCTGTATTGGGAATGCTGCATTAGCTTATGGAGAAAAAGGAATGGAACCTTTCCTTCCACCCCCAACGTCTTGACGCCTTTCGTTGACTTTACCGCTTTCGCTAACGCTCCAGTATAACCCTCCGAGTCTGTCCACGGATGAATTGACAATGGCATGGGGGAATTCCGGTAAGGGCCGGACTCGAGAGCGGGGGCCACGAGCTGGGGCGCTCCCGAATAAGGCACCAACAGGATGAAGGGTCTTTCCAGAAGCAGCGATTCGATCCCAGTGAAGTACTGCATGTTAGGTCCTGGGACGATGACTACCCCGTCTAGGTCTCTGTCTGCAAGCCCTTTTCTCAACTTCTCCAATCTCGCCTTACACGCATTCTTATCGATCATCGCTCCGACGATAAACCGCATACCATTATTATCTTCTCCAATCGGCCGGCAAGCTATGGGGCTCAAGGAACTTCTGCTGCTCAGACTTGCCAAGCGCTGGATTTCGGGAGTTGACCTCGACTCCGCGCTTGCGGACGCGAAAAAGGCCAACTCCAAGGGCATGGGGGCAGTGGTGAACTTTCTTGGCGAGGAGATTCGCGACCCAGCCGTCGCTGAGTCGCACACTGGAGAGTATCTCAGACTCCAGCAACGGATCTCAGACGAGCACATTCGAGGGTTCGCTTCGGTAAAACTAACGCAGCTCGGGCTTGGGGCTGACGACGAGGGAGCGTTCGCGAGACTGGAAAAGATTGCCGACAACTCTGATAGGCTGGGTCAAGCTCTATGGATCGACATGGAGTCCTCTCAGTTCACGGAGAAGACCATCTCGATGTACCTTGCGTCGTTGAAGAAGCATCGGAACGTGGGGATTGTCCTACAGGCGTACATGAAGCGGAGCGAGGCAGACCTTCCAAAACTTCTGGACGCCGGTGCAAGGATCCGCCTCGTCAAGGGGGCCTACCGAGAGAGGCCGGACGTTGTCTACCACTCTAAGGAGGAGGTTGCGGAGAGCTTCCGAAGACTCATGAGGTCGCTGTTCGAGGAAGGAACGGGCTTCGCGATCGCGACTCACGATTCAATCCTCATTGATGAGGCGAAGAAGCTGGCGGAGACCAAGCGGAATCAGGACTTCGAATTTGAGATGCTAAAAGGGATCCGCGACGAGCTGAAGGTCGACTTGGTTGGATCGGGCTTCAATGTCTCCGAATACCTGCCATACGGAGATCGATGGTTCGCTTACTCTAAGAGGCGCATTACCGAGCATCCGAGCAACATAATGCTCCTCCTGAGGTCACTAGTCTGAGATGGTTTTCCAAACAAGTAGGTTGCCTGCGTTGATAAGTGACTCAATTACTCTAGACTCTCCCCGCAAAATAGCGTCGGAACTGTGAATGGAACGAGGTCACATATCAATGACCAATTACGAGAAAGGGCAAATTTGGGGAGCCCTTCGAAAGGCATGGAAGGGATACAGAATCGCGAAGGTCCAGGGCGACAATGCAAGGATGAAGGAGTACGCCACAAGGATCAAGACCCTTCAAGGCCAACTTGGAGTTCCTCAGGCAAGTTTCCCTAACATAGGACTGTAGAGGAGTAACACTCCTCTTTCCTCTTTTTATTTCCCGACCAGGTCCTTCTCTATCTCTTCTAGGATGTTTCCTACAACGTTTTGATGCAGGCCCAAAGATGACGAGATGTTGCTCAGCCCTTCGCGTTGCTCCTTCATGATGTATCTCAGCACTTTCTTCCTGTCTTCGCTTCCAAGCGTGCGTGTCACACTCGCAGCCTCCCTGAGTGCGAGGCCTCGCAAGTACAGGAGAACGGCTCGGCGCTCCTCCATTTCGTCGAGCTTCCTATCGACCTCCGCAATGATCTCTGCGAGCGGCTTGAGCCTTGCGGCTTCATCTGGAAACATGAGAAACTTGTTGACTTCCCCTGTCGTCTTCCCGTGCTCGTCGGAATCGGCTCCGGGTACGGCCCCGAATGAGAACATCCGCGCCCTGAAGAGGCTGGGAGCAAGGTCTATCGTTATCGAGACGCTCTTCCTAAGGAGGTACTCCTTTCTCTGCGGTCCTCGGGGGCTGTCTTCAAAGACAGTACTGACAAGCCCTGCTTCTTCCATGCTTCCAAGATGCTTTGCGACTAGCTGCTGACTTATGTCGAGTTCCTTGGACAGCTGGAGTTGGTAGTTCGGTTTCTGGCTGAGCCGAGCAATTATCCTCCTTCTAATCGGGTTTTCTACGGTTCCTAACATCGAATCGAGTTCAGCCTGGCTCAATGTTCTGTTACTAGCAGCGTGTCAAGAGGCGATTGTTGTATAAATGCATTCTCAACGAAAGAGGTATTCCAGCGACAATCGCGGGCCTGACAGACAATATCGCCAGCATGCTAACCCCGTAGTAAGTGTCCATATCTTCGGTGTCTAGAGGATCTTGCTGAACCAGGACTCCGTCTGCGCCCGTCAATGCTCTACAGGCCTCCCCCAACTCTTGGCTGTTTGATGAGGCGGAGTTTTATTAACACACGTAGCGTCGGACGATGCCTTGGCGCTCTGCAAGACCCTAGTTGCCGAGCATGCCGCAGTCGCTAGCGAGCAGCCGCTAGCTTCGCTCGCAGGCTACGACGTCCTGAAGAATGGGGGGAACGCCTTTGATGCAGCGGTCGCAACGAGCCTCACCCTCGCCGTGACCTTCCATCCGGCTGGCGGCCTCGGTGGCGACTTCTTCGGAATGTTCTACGAAGCGAAGACGGGCAGGGTGCACTGTCTCATGGCCTCAGGATGGGCTCCATCGGGGCTCACACGCCAACTTGTTATCTCCCGGGCTAATGGAAGAATTCCAGTCTACGGCCCCCTGACCTGCGTTATCCCAGGTTACGTCGCAGGAATTTGCGAGATGCACAGAAAGCTCGGCAGCACCGAATTCAAGGGTCTCGTATCAGGGCCTATCGCTTACGCTTCAAAGGGGTTCCCGGCAGGTGACGGAATTTGCAAATCGGTCGCAGGTGCATACGACGATCTTCCTGAACCTGCAAGAAGAATCTTCGCCCCGGGCGGCAGACTTCCTCGCCCAGGAGAATGGATTAGACAGGAGGCGCTCGGAAGGGTAATCTCAGAAATTGCCTCAAGGGGCTCTGAGGCATTCTACAGAGGGTGGCCTGCGGAAAAAATCGGGGAAACACTTGAGAAACTCGGCGTCCCAACGGAGATTTCCGACTTCCGAGAGTTCGCCCCTGAGTGGGTTCAGCCGCTAAAATTGGATTACAGAGGGACCGTTGTGTACGAGATGCCCCCGAACACCATGGGTGCCACGTGTCTGCTAATTCTAAAACTGTTATCGAGGGTCGCGTGGTCACAGGTTGGGCCCTCATCCAAAGAGAGGGTGCTGAAGACCATCGAGGCTGCAGTCGCCGCATATGCGCGGAGGGACGATATGCTAGGAGATCCGCGGTTCTCGAAGATCGACATTGAAAGTTTCATGAGAGTCCCTCCGAGGACACGGGCGCGTGCCTCGAGGATACGCAACGGCGACACGACAGCCTTCTCTATCGCAGATGCGCACGGCAACCTTGTTTCTGGAATCCAGAGCCTCTTCCACCACTTCGGCTCCCGTGTTTTCGTCCCAGAATGCGGAATCTCGCTGAACAATCGGGGTTCGGGCTTCAGCATGGCTGGACCCAACGTCGTCACTCCACGAAAGCGCCCTCTGCACACGCTCTCTTCGATGCTCCTAGAGAGAGACAACCGCCCCTTTGTGGCGATCGGCACGAGCGGCGGGGATTTCAGGCCCCTGCAGCATTCCCTGTTTGTTACGAACATCGTCGACTTTCGGATGTCCCTTGAGGACACAGTTGCTCATCCTCGATTCTTGTGGGCGGGGGGGAAGTCTCTCCTGGTTGAAGAAGGGTTCGAAAGGGGCAGGGTACCGGGGTTCGACGTCCAGTGGCTCCCGATGCCTGGCAAGACAGGCGTCTGCCACGCAGTCGAGATCTCCGGCCGCTACCGCAAAGCGGTGTGTGACTCGAGAGGGGACGGGACGCCGGCCGGATTCTAGGGCTGCTGAAGTGTCGCCGCGGACGCTGAAGCTGACCTTCCTGGCCGTCGCCTTCTTGTTGGCCGTCCTGATGCATGTCGGGACGCCATCCTTGGCCGCCTCGACCGCGAGCGATGTCAGCGCCCAAGACAGATTCACCTGGATTTACGCCGAGGTCGTGATTGATGAGGCTCTCTTGTTCATCGCCTTGATGACCATGTTTGCACCTGTCATTGGACGGCGCCTCAATTCTGTGTTAGCAATTGAGATTCGCCTCTCCAAACCGACGAAGGTTCTCGCTGCCGCGGCTCTTGCGGTTGGACTTTTCTTCTTCGGCTTCTGGGCTATCGTCGACTTGCTGGGAGGGTACGGCGGTCCGGGCTACACTTTTTCCAACTACCCGTTCCTCGACTCGATATACAGCGGGCTCGGATTGAGCAGTCTCCCGATTTCAGACGAGCAGGGCAAGGTTGGATTCATTTCTCTTTGCGTCTCAGTTGTGGGATTCATGGCTCTACGTGCAGGGGAGGGTTTGAGGACGGCTTTGAGAGAGGGTTTATGTTCCTTCGCGTCTCCTATTTTAATCACTTTCGAGCTAGTACTGTGGTGCGTCGCCCCAGCAGACATGTACTGGCACGTGACAAGTTTCTTGCCGTGGTCTATTGGTAGCTATCTCACCAACTCACAGTTCGCGTCGCTGACTCAGTCTGGAGACTTCGTCTGGGGAGGGGGGGTCTTCCTCGCCAGCAACTGGTTCGTCCTGCTTGCTGCCATA
>CAZHNH010000031.1:0-38300 GCA_964533695.1 uncultured Nitrosopumilales archaeon
GTTCACAAGTCGGTCCTGGCTCTCAAGAATGAAGTTCGAGAGGAAGTTGGCCCGGACGACGTGCAACCCCTTAGTCATCGGGAATCAAGCCACATTCGGGGAACCTTGACCAAAAACGGACCGACAAATATGACCAATCGACAGAACCAGGTGACGCTGAAGTTCGGACCTCCTCCTGAAAAGACCGATTCAGGACGACGAAGCTCTTGCCCGGTGCTGACTATCTCCTACAAGGTCCTTGACTCGTCTTTCAATATCATCCCTTATCGCCCGGACATCTTCAATCGGCTTTCCCTTTGGGTCAGGGAGATTCCAATCAACGAGTTTCTTTTGCATCTTCGCCAAAATCGGCCTCGGGCAAACCTCCTCGACAGAGCACCCCATCGTGAACACTTGACTTGCTTCGTTTATCATCTCAGCTGTCAACACCTTGGGCCGATTCGCAGAAATGTCAACGCCCACTTCCTTCATCGCCTGCACTACAATCGGATTGACAGACTGAGCGATTACGGTTCCAGCGCTTTTGGCGCTCAAACCATACTTGTTGGCGAACGCCTCCGCCATCTGGCTCCTGCCAGCATTCTCAACACAGACAAACAGGAAGTTGTTTACTTCTGGCATTGAAGTGCGACTTCAAACGTCTGAATATTAATCCAGCGGCGACCGCCCCAACCAGAGGGCCAATCCAGTAGACACCTTGGTTGCTGAAGTAGCCCGAGAACAAAGAAGGCCCGAGGCTCCTAATTGGGTTGAAGGAAGCCCCTGTGATAGGCCCAATGAGCAGGATCAGACAAAAGAGGGTTAATCCAACCACGGCAGCCTGCCTCGTTCTTCTATTAACGACCGAAGATGCGGAAAGGGCAGAGAAGGCAAGCACGAAGGTTCCCACCATCTCGATAACGAGCCCCTCTATAGGAGACACCCCAAGAGCAAGCTTCGTGGAACCTAGGTCGGAAGAAGTAGTGACTGAACTGAAGGCTATCCTTAGACTCAATCCTGCGAGCAACCCGCCTATTGTCTGAAAGCCTACGTAGGGCAGTAGCAATCGTGGCTCGAACCTCCCAGAAGAAACAGCAGCGACAGAAATTGCGGGATTGATGTGGGCACCTGAAACCCCACCGATGAGAAATATGACTGCCCACACCGTCATTCCAAAGGTAAATGCGATCACAGTCAATGCCACCAAAGACGAAAGAGAAGGAATCAGCGAAACAGCGACCACGGAAGCAGGTCCAATCAGGACTAGAAGGTAAGTCCCAGCCATTTCTGAAAGGCATTCGTCCCTGCATGAAGCACAGGGAATCTTAGAACTCGCCAAATGCCATCTTTTCCTGCTATGCCGATAATGCTAGGCTCTTGTCGCGCTGATGAACGCGCTGAAGATCGATGGGTTCAGCTCTCCCGGCCGACGCAGCTGCTTCACATAGATCTCCTTGAAGCCCACTTCACGCAACGCCGAGGAGTACTCATCCTCCGTGATTGCGCCACTGATGCAGCTACACCATTTGGTGGAGTCTTCCCTCTCTTCCTTGGGGAACGGCTTGACGGCTACTTCGTCGGTTATCGCAAGCCTCCCACCAGTTCTCATGACACGGAACATTTCGGCAAAGACCTTCCTCTTGTCAGGACTGAGACAGATTACGCAGTTGCTGATTATCACATCCACGCTTTCGTCCTCGAGCGGAATGTTTTCTATTTCACCGAGCCGGAATTCAACATTCGTCAAGTTCGCCTTCTTCGCATTCTCCTTTGCCTTCTGAACCATCTCAGGAGTCATGTCCAATCCAATGACCTTTCCATGGGAACCGACTTTCCTGCTGGCAAGGAAGACGTCAATCCCTCCTCCAGAGCCGAGGTCAAGAACCGTTTCCCCCGCCCCGATCATCCCAAGGCCCGTCGGATTCCCACAGCCATCGGACATTGAAACGACCGAATCTGGAATGCTTCCTAGTTCATCCTCACTATAACCATACCTTAGCAGTTTGTCTCGCGTGGCGGATTCACAGCACCCCGAATCAAGAGGAATGGTTCTACCAGTGGCTAGATTAGCATAGGCGCTCCTCACAGCCTTCTTGATGTCGGCCTTATCGGACACAGAAAGAGCATGGATACTGCTTGGATTTATTGACTTCCATGAAGCACGGAACAAAAGATGCCTCCGTCATTCGATTGCTGGGAAAATGCAGGCCTGTACCTCTCCAAGGGGGATAGCAAAGGCCAGAGAAATGCAAGGGACGTACGCCCAATCGCGGCCCACCAGCCACTGGGTCAACTACATGGAAGGCTTCATCGACGCGACGGCAGGGGACAGGGAGATGGCGCTTCTCGCCATCAAGAAAACAGATGAAAAGAAGATACGGCCCATCGCCTACAACTACGCAGCCTAGCGCGCGCGTCATTCTGAGATAGTTCAGGGGTTCAGCTGCCCCTCTAAGTTCGAATAGGTAGGTCGTCAACCTGGTCCAAGTCACTGAGTACTCGCAGCGTTCGGGTTTTGGGTTCGCTGGCGCTAATATCTTGTTCTGACTTTGCTCAATTGTTTCTCAATAGGCGAGCAACTCGCAGCCTGCCTTTCTTCGGCCCAGCCTCTGGTGAGTCTTCATCAGTCAGATCGAATGCACTTTTTCCTTTGTCCGTCCTCATTTCCCGGTCCGCTCCGTGTTCCAGCAGCAGCTTTGCCATTCTCAGATTCCCACCAAAAGCCGCGGCGTGCAACGGGGTGAATCCTCCCTCCTGGCGAGCGTTGACGTTCGCACCATGCTTTAGCAGCATTTTGGCAATCTCCACCTGACCGTGTGCTACTGCTGAATGAAGGGGCATGACCTTGGTCAGATTCCTCGCGACTTGGTTCACGTCGGCCCCATTGCTCACGAGGTATTCTGCGACTTCTGGGTTGCCGAAGAACGCCGCCAAGTGCAGCGCGGAGAACCCGTCGCTGGAGTATGCATCTGCGCCGATCTGTTTTCTAGAAATCAGATCTCTCACAATATCGATTTTGCCTGTCATGGAAGCCTCGAAGAGATCCAGCTTCGCTCCCTTCGCGATCAAGACGTTTCCAATCTCAGACTGTCGATAGTAAGTGGCAACAGTAACCGCACTCATGCCCTGGGAGTTCCTAGCGTTGGCCAATGTCCCGTTCCTTTCTAGCATCAGTCTTACCTCTTGCACCTTCCCTTCTTTGATTGCCCTGAAAAATTCCTCCGAGATCACCTTGGACTCCACGCTTTCCGTGATCTTAGCACGTCGATAATAGTGCTTGGCGGTCAAATGACCGCTAGGCCTGTGTCTCGGGCTAGTAGGAGCTCCAAAAGGTTCCCCCGTAAGAGAGCCTGACGGAGCTGCTTTGAAGTGAACTGCCATATACGGCGTCAGCGCGGCCAAAATCTTACTTTCGGCCTTCCTTACATGCGTCTCGAAGGTTGTGCGCGGGACTCCGGTTACGCCTGACAACTCTGCGAACTTGGTCTTTCTCGGAACTCTGAAGTACCCCAGCCGAGCTGCAGAAAGAAATGCAGCAGCCTGCTTAAATGTTATCTTTGAAAATAGTTCGCTCGTAGAGAGCATGAGGGATTCTTCGACTGGTATGTCGTCCACCTGAATCCTAGCAAGTATGCTGAGTTTTCCAAAGTGTCCTAGCTGACGCAGCATATCGGGAATCTCGGGTTCCGCTACTGCTATGAGTTTGAATCGAGCATTTCCTTTCTCATAGAGGATGGGCATATACAGAAGTGAGGCGTGATTGGTGATGACTTCCAAAGGACTGGTCGTCCTCAAGTCCTTTTTCTCCGGGCTGGAGTCCTCTGGCCCGCGTCCTCCAGTTCTGTATTGGTACAACTTCACCACAACGATGACAACGTCGTGATATGGTGTCTTCTTCGCTAGGAGTTCAAGTTCTCTCTTTGCCTGCATTGCTAATAGATCGCCCACTACATGGCGCATTACGATTGGCTCTCCACAGAACAACTCCAGAGTCTCGCAACTCTCCCTGCCACTTGCTACCCAACGGGCCGCAGAAAGGGTAGGATACTTCTTCGTGAGTTTGGCGCACAGATCTCCACGATTCAGATGGAGCTCAACCGAGATCCACTGCACGTTGCCACCTGAAGTCATTGACCGATATAAGAGGGGTCGCATCACGGTAAGTGACCTCGGCGGAGTCTCAGCCTCCCCTCAGGGCGGTGTCATGAAGCTCTCTGGGGCAAAGAGTGTACGAAAACCTCCCAGGCTGCGGAACTGGCGATTTGACCACATAGAAGAGATCCCTGTGGCAACCAATGGCGAGAGGTGTGCTCGACCTTTCGCTGACTGACCCTAAGGCTTTTAGACTGCGTCCCTTTTTACGGTGTATTAGCTAATCGATCGGCTTGATGAGCAACACCATTCCACACGCTATCAGGGAAGTTTCGACACACACTGCGAAGCCGGTCCACGTCAACGACTACTGGAATAGATCGGCTGGGCCGCTTTGGCTGAGATTTTTCGGATGGATTTGCCTAGCTGCTATAGTGGCGGCGTTAGCCGCTCCGACTTCATTGGCTCTCTTGAGTCAAGAAGTGAATTCTAACTTTGGGGCAGTATTTCCTGCGATCCCTTTAGTGGCTCTGCTCCTTGTCGTTATGACTTTGCGTCTTGGGGAATTCATGGAGATTCTCGCAAGAGAGCACGGGCTTGCGTCTGAACTTCCCACAAGGCTGGTTGGCTTGCTGGTCATCGCGATGTTGTTGATCGCCAGACCGCTCACCAACCAAACGGTCGAGTATTCTGGGGTTGCTGTTATCCTATCGGTCTATGCGACTTCTCTTGTCATTAACCCGCTAACGAAACGAATCATGCTCCCCTATGCTGCCATCTGCGCTGTCGGGGCAGGTGCTCCCTCTCTCCTTCAGTCGGCGTTCGGAGGACCGCTTGCGTCGTTCACATCAGATCTCTCTGCAAGAATGGCCGCACTTGCAGGATTCCCCGTGACATGGCAGGGTACGCAGTTTCAACTCCTCTCCAGAACAGGGGACGTGATCACCGGGACTGTAACCTCAGACTGCTCAGGTATCGTTTCTGTTACGGCTTTTCTCGGGCTCTTGGCACTGATGCACATCGACACAAGGAAGAATATCAAGTCTACAACGGAGATTGCAATCGCTGGTATTGTGATTCTCATCCTCGTCAACGCCGCTCGGATTGTGCTGCTTCTGTGGGTTGGGTATGTGGACGGAGCAACTGTCTTCTGGTCGACCCACGACTGGATTGGGTACGTCCTGTTCCTTGGAGTCTACCTGTCAGTCTTAGCCGTCTACTCAAGACTCGGCGGATACAACAATCCTGTGCCAGCAATGACCCTCCCCTCTGCGCCTGCGTGACTCATCGGATGCAGAGTCGAATTAAAGCTCATTGAAGCAAATCGCCTTCCTTTACGAGGCGTGAGATTACATGAGGCACTCTTCAGGGCTTCTGCTAGAGCAGAAGGACCCGTTAGCAATATAACTTGAGGCAATGGCGGACTGCTTGGCGTAGGAATGTGGCTCGGAAAAAAGGGAGGGGCACAGGATCCAGCAAGTTGGACCTGAAACCCATTGTCCTACGGAGTTTCGGTGGGCAGCGAAAGTGCTATGGTCACTGCGATCAACCAGCAACTCTCCGAGTCATAGCAGAGAATCGCGTACTTGTAACGGCCACCGTCTGCCACAGGGGCTATGTCTCCAGACTCGTGGCTTACGGGCTAAGTGACAATAGACGTGTGGTGAGCTCGCTTGTCAAGAGCGCCCTTGGACCCAAAGGCGACTTCAATTACGAAGACGTTAGGACTGCAACACGATACACATGGGACATGGGGATCGAAAACAGAGCGAGAGAAATTGTGTTTAGGGTAGCCTACTGGACCCAGAACTACCGCCGTACGAAAAGCGGTGCGGCTGATCGGAATGCGTTATTCACATGCGCGAGATGCAACGCACTCTTCCTTCAACCAGTAGCTTCACTGGAGGCGGTCTGCTCCGCCTGCTTGCGGTAGGAGACACAGCGCCTAGCTAGGCCCGACGCGCGAGCTTCAGCTCGGAGTACAGCTCGCTCGTCAAAAAGTTTTCAAGGGCTTTCTTGGTGTATTCCACACCCTCCGAGTATCCTGTCAAGACATGCTTTATTCTTCCGTCTTTAAACTCAAGGAAGACCTGAGGAATAATATAATCAGGTGACCAATCGCCGTACTTCCTGACTAATTCGTCTGCTGTCTTCACTTCCTCGGTATCGATATCGTGGGGGACGTAATTGACGCCCAGTTCCGACGCAGCCTTCTTCATCACTTCAACTGTTGTTGGCACGCAGTGTGGGCACCAATCTGCATATACAACGTGGATTGCCTCGAGCTTCCTGTTCATTGCCAAGGGCACAAATTGGGCTCAATAGTTACGTCTTGCGCAAGGGAGTAAAGTCCAGACCGTGGGTGGCTAGACCGCCGGATGAGATTCCCCATCCTTGCCCTGCCCTTCAAGCAGACCGATTCAGCACCAACACATGCTGTCCTGTCAGCCTCTATAGTCCGCTGGAATAGCCAGTCTATGGTTTCTCTCGATGTTGTTTCATGGTTGTGCATCACGGCGAAAACCGATGTCGCGTTTTGCAGACAGCGCTTCCCTCGGATTATCGCTGGCTGTATTGACCAAGTCCACGGTCTGCCTCATACACGCCATGTCCGGACTGCGGGTGTCAATCCGTACGGACGCGACGCATTGACTTGGTTGAACGCCGCCCTGACTTGGCCTGCCAACGCTCCGTCGATAGAAGCATCTCCTTCCGGTGGGTCCCGAGTCCGTACCCTCCCACTGTTCCGTCCTTTCTGATTACGCGATGACATGGTATTATGAGGGGGACTGGATTCGACCCACAGGCGTTGGCCACAGCGCGTATCGCTTTCGGTTTGCCCACCATCTCGGCCACATCGCTGTAAGAGCGGGTCGCGCCGAGGGGTATTCGCTGAATGGCAGCCCAGACTCTCAGCTGGAAGTCTGTCCCACGGATGTCCAATGGTAGTCTCACTTCCTGACCCTTCAAATGGTCCCTCACCCCCTGCAAAAGGTGATCGGCTTCCCGTGAACGAACAATTCTAGCTTTCGGATACTCCTGTCTGAGTGCACTTAGAAGCTTGTCCTCGTCGTCGCTAACGTTCACGGAACAGATTCCCTTGTTTGTAGCGGCGACGAGCAGTCGCCCTAATTTCGTTTCTCCAATCGAGTAAATCACACGTCTCCCAACTCCACCTGCTCTGTAGTTTGCTGGGGTCATCCCAAGTTTTGCCCGTGAGTCCTTGTACAGCCAGCTCTGAGACGAATAGCCAGTCCGCCTTAAGGCACCGATTACTGGTTCTCCCTTCGCGAGTTTGAGCTTCAAGAGTTTAATTCTACACTCTTCCAGGTACCTCCTTGGAGAGATCCCCATAACTTCTACGAACGTCCTCTGCAAGAAGAATGGGCTTACACCGAATCTTCCGCCCAGTCCTGCGAGAGTCATCCTCGACGAAGGATTGTTTCGGATATAACTGCAGACTTCCTCAACGAGGTTAATGCGCCTGATTGTCGTGCCAGGACGGAGGGCGATATGCTGCAACACTCTTGCAGAATTACCGGTTAGGTAATAAGACGTTTTGTCGCAATCTTGCTCAAGTCACACTTATCGGCGGTCTTGTAAGTGAACTATGTGGTCTTCGGTTTGGTCTGGGTCTTCTTCTTCGAGCGCTTCTTGACAGGCGCCTCAATTTTCTCGACCGTCTCCTTGCCTGCTTTCTTCATCTCCTTTTCTGCTCTGTGAATCTCCTTTCCTGCTCTGTGAATCTCCTTTTCAACCACTTTCTCAATCGTTCGCATCTCTCCTTCCACTCTCGCTTCCACCGTCACCTTCTTCGCCTGCGAACTCCACTTCTTTAGGGATGATACGTTCCCCTCCAATGCGCTCCTACGCCTTTCGTCGACTGAAAGGCCCCATCTTCTGGCGAGGCCCATGCCTAGACCAGCCTGTTCAAGCTCTCCCGGCGAGTATCCTCTGGCCTGTCGGACCATCAAATCGCTGCCATGCCTTACTCTTACGACTGCAGGGGGAGCGCCGCCGGTCGGTCTCAGAGTCCTGACCTTGGACACATGTTTCGGTTTCTCCTCATTCTTATGCCTCACTACAGGGCTCCTTCTCTTGGAAAGCGTGCTCAAGCCAGCCCTCCCTCCCGTTTGCTCGATTAAAACGGTTCCTAGAATGCATCACTCGATGTTTAAACTTGAACTTGTCGGTGCACCAGCTAAGCGACGCGGAACGCATTCTGCAAGCCACTCGGCGCTCTACGGCAATCGCCCGCTCGCACTTATCGGACTGTGTCCTCCGCTAGAAATGAAACCGAAGTCTCGGCTGCGTTCGCAATTGTCTCTAATGGCAGTGACGGGAGCCGTTTGCCTGTCTTTGCAATCCACTCAGCGTGGCAGGGGACATGAATCAATCCTGAACGAAATCCTAACCTTCTCGCTTCGAGAAGATTGACATACATCACGAAGTTGCAAAGATACGCACCCGCGCTTAGACTGAGAGAAGCCGGAATCGCTTTCCTGTTCAGTTCTGCCACAAGGGCTTCGACTGGAATGTTTGCGAATAGCGCATCCGGTTGCCCTTCTTCCACAGCCACCCCCTCGAGTCTCCTACCAGAGTTGTCTATGCTCTTTGAGCTGACGTAGTTCACGGCGACCTTCTCGGGGGTGATCTTGTCCCGCCCAGCAGCGAGCCCGAACGTAATCACAAGAGATGGTTTGGCCGCATAAATTGAGGAAAGAATCCTTGGCTTGACGAGCGAAAAATCGACCGGGAGGATTTGCCCCACAACATCGTGTCCTGCTATTTTTCTTCCATGAAGACGTCTGACCACAATATCGGACGGGTTCTCATCATATTCAAGGAATCGTCCGAATCCGAAGAGCAAGACCGTCATCGAAGGAGGCAGAAGCTCTCGAAGTAGTTTAACCTTCAACCTATCTGTCTATCATGGTAATAGATCTTGGACGGGTTCGGCAGAAGTCTCCTGTATCAGGAATGGACCAACGGTCTTGAACCGCATGGACTCCAGATGACTCGCCTCCTCAGCAACCTTTTCAGGAGGACTCTCCTCTTCGAATTGGGGAAAGCGCACTACGAATTCAATGATTTTGAAAGGAATGGCCTTCGATGGAAAGAAGTTCCACAAGAACGCAGTCGTGGCAATCGACACAGGGTCAGGCGAAATATCAGGTTTCGGTGAGAGGGGTTCCGTCGAGGAAGAACGGGACGCAAAAGTGATCAAGCGAGACGGCATGACCATTCTTCCAGGTCTCATTGATGCGCACTTGCACTTCTATTCGTCGAAAGGAGAGGGAGTCGTTGCCTGGTCAGGCGTCCCTGACACCTTAGCGGTCCTAAGAGCGACCCGTGACATGGGGTTGCTTTTACGTTCTGGGTTTACTTCTGTCCGTGAGCTCGGTTCGAAGGGAGGAGTGCACCTCGCTCAGGCGGTCGAGGAGGGGACCGTCATCGGGCCTACGGTTGTCTCGTGTTCGAAGGCGTTGTCGCAAACTGGGGGAGATGACGACCCTCCTGGTTTCTCGCTGGATATCGCCCAGCAATTGGCATCCTACACATATTTCTGCAATGGACCGCGGAGTTGTCGTGAGGCTGTCAGGAAGGTCGTCAGAGACGGGGGAAGGGTGGTGAAACTGTACGCCTCGGGGGCATTTTCCCGCGGGGGGAAAATCAGAACAAACTTTACTCCTGAAGAATTGAAGGCAATAGTCGACGAATCTCACAGAGTCGGGTTGAAGGTTGCCGCCCATGCTTACGGTGAAGAGTCACTCCTCGAAGTCATCGAAGCGGGCGTCGACTCGATTGAGCACGGTCTGGGCCTGAATGCCCAAACTGCGAAAGCAATCGCGCAAAAAGGCATCTACTACGTGCCGACCCTCACCGCCTACATCGCGGCATACATCGGAGAGGCTGGTTCGAACAGACAGAAAGAAGGGATGATACGGCAACACCTTACGAACGATCTTGCAACCGCGAAGGAAAACAATGTGAAGGTGGTGGCTGGGTCGGACATTGTCGGGGATTCAAAGAGGCCCCATGGTCGCAATTACATGGAGATTGCTGCGGAGGCGAAGTTCCTCGGGAATATAGGGGCACTTCAAGCGGCAACTTCAATGGCCGCTGAGTGTCTCGACCTCCAAGACAGGGGGGTGCTCCAAGTTGGGCGCATGGCAGATGTCGTGGTCGTGGATGGTAACCCCGCCGAGGACATAGAGTCTCTGGCACCTGAACGTGTAATCTGGGTGATCAAATCAGGTAAGCTCACTCAAGGAATGAGCAGTCCCTAACCTTCCGCGAACACAACATCGTTTCAGAACTAGGCGTATGCTTCTTCGCCGTGTTGGCTGGTGTCAAGTCCCACTTCTTCTTCCTCTGCCGAAACTCTGAGAGGAGTGATAAAGTCAATAATCTTGAGCAGGAAGTACGATCCGAAGAACGCGAAGGCCGCTACCACTACTATCGCGAATACCTCCAGCAGAAGAAGATGCGGGTTGCCGAACAGGGCACCATTAGGTCCTGAGGAATTGATCGCAGTCGAAGCGAAGATGCCTGTGGCGATGACCCCCCAGATGCTTCCTGCGCCGTGACATGCAAAGACGTCTAGTGAGTCGTCGAAAATGTTTCGGCTTGCCCTCCAGTTTGCCACGAAATTAGAGGTCACCCCAACAACTAAGCCTATGAGAATTGCCGCGGATGCGCCTACATATCCTGCTGCCGGGGTGATTGCCACCAGCCCGCAAACCGCTCCGACTGCGATGCCCACAACGGAGGGCTTTCCTTTACGCGACCAATCAACGAGCATCCAGCTGACGGCTCCCGCTGCTGCAGCAAGGTTGGTGTTCACGATAGCTTGGACCGCAATTTCGTTAGCCGCGAGGGCGCTTCCCCCGTTAAACCCAAACCACCCAAACCACAGAATGGCAGCGCCAAGTATGACGAACGGGACGTTATTCGGTCGCACTTCGTCCGATTTCGTGACCCCCTTCCTCCTGCCGATTACTAGCGCGGCGGCAAGGGCCGAGACACCGGCGGAAATGTGTACTACGAGGCCTCCAGCAAAATCGATCACGCCCATCGATTCAAGCCATCCGCCCCCCCAGACCCAGTGGGCAATGGGTGCGTAGATGAAGGTCGTCCACAGCAAGGTGAATATCAGGAGTGCTTTGAACCGGATTCTTTCAGCGAACGCGCCGATGATTAGCGCGGGTGTAATTGCGGCGAACTTCAGCTGGAATGCGAAGTACAGTAGCTCGGGGATGACCTGATTGCCCAACGGGGCGGCGCCAACGCCGTTTAGCCCAAACTTCGATAGATTCCCTACCACACCATTCACAGACGGGGCAAACGCTTCACTGTATCCCCAGAGAGCCCAGACAAGGCTTACCACGGCAAATATCGTCATCGTCTGCACGATCGTTGAAAGAAGGCTCTTCCTGCGGACAAGCCCGCCATAGAAGAAACCCAAAGCAGGGGTCATTATCATGACCAAGGCGGTGGCCGTGAGGACCCATGCTACCGCGCTGGAATCTATCATCACAGATCCCCTGAGTCTTGCGCCTTTGTTTCCGGTTATTTAGGTGGTATGACGATTCTCAGAGATGAAGTAGACACACAAACCTCAATTCCCTTGCATACGAGGGCGCAACCTGGGGTCCTGTTCAATGACTCGAGCCTCCTTACAGCCCTGCGAAACAGTGGCTGGCCGATGTCGTCCGCAATAGAATCAATAATGTACGGTTATATTTACTGGTGGCTTTCGCCCGCGTTGGCGGAAAGTGGATCTCTTTATTGCGAGACATGGAGAGGCTGGGACAACTCTCACGAACGCCCAGAAAGACACAGAGAGGGCTCTCACGGCTGAAGGGCAAAGAGAAGCGGAGGCGATTGCGGGATTCTTTGAGACACTTGGTCTGAGGTTTGACAAAGTCATTACTAGCCCACTCCGCCGATCGAGAGAGACCGCTGAGGTCGTCATGAAGCACCAGAAGAAGAAGCTCAAACTTCAGTTCTGGGACGAATTGAGGCCCGAAGGTGAAAGAGAAGCCATGCTCGCAAGACTGGCGGGGATTGGGCACGGCTCGAGGGTCTTGCTAGTGGGCCATGACCCATGCCTGTCTGCACTTATAGCTGACATTACAGGCGCCAGCTTTGGATCAATAATTCTGAAGAAGGGTGGGGTTGCACGAGTCCGAGTGACAACATTTTCGCCACAGGCAAAGGGGGAACTTCGGTGGCTTCTCAGCCCTAGGGTTCTCAAGCACATATCACAGAGGGAGTGACTATGCTGTCAGGCGTTGAGTGCTATTGTTGAAGGCCGCGGTTATCGACCTCGGTTTCAACTCCGTCAAGATGGTATGCTACAACGTGGATCAACAATCAGGAAGCTTCCGCCCCTTTAGGCAAGATTCCTTTAGGGCAAAGCTGGGAGAGGGGCTTGACGAAGCCGGCTTTCTGGGGGCTGCTCAGATGCAACGAACAGTGGACTATGTGAAGATCCTCAGCGAAATCGCTGCCTTGGAATCGATTGATAGGATTCTTCCTATCGCCACCAGCGCTGTCAGAGAGGCTTCGAACGGACGACAGTTCGTGAAATCTGTCTTTGCAGAGACAGGTCTCACCTTCAAGGTGCTCTCGGCCGCGGACGAAGCTTTGTATTCGTACGTGGGTGCGATGAGGTTTGCCTCCGTCCCCGATGTCGTATTTTTCGACCTGGGAGGGGGAAGCCTCGAAGTGGTGAGGGCATTAGGTTCTAGAATCCGAAGTGTCATGTCCCTCCCCGTGGGTGTACTGCGGCTCTCGCTTCGCTATAGGAACGGTAAGGGCTCTTTTTCAAGACGGCAGTCGAGGTTGATGAAGAAGACGATTCTCCATGTGTTGCCGCGCGGGGAAGATCTGCAAGTATCTCGCAGAACCAGGTTGGTAGGGGTTGGTGGGACAGTGCGAGCCATAGCGAGGAGAGATCAGGAGAACAGCTCGTATCCATTCACGAAAATTCAATCGTACGCTATCCCCTACAGAGCGGTAAGCTCCATCAGCAAGTCGTTCCTGAAGATGACGAAGAAGGAGCTATCAAACGAACGCGAGATAGGCAACCGTGCCGAAACCATTACGGCTGGGACTTTGGTGGTGAAGATGTTGATGAAGTCCCTGGGGGTCGAGGAACTCACAGTGAGCGCACACGGCCTGAGGGAAGGAGCGCTCGCAATGTACCTAGGAGACACGAAGCTCTTCCACGCCAGCTCAGTTTCGACGAATGACGTAGAGCGTTTCCTGAGCGAATCAACTTCCGAGTCGAAGTACTACGCAGAAGGTTATTCCCTAACGCTGGAACGCGCTGGGTTGGTCGATCGAAGAGAGGCGAGTCTGCTCGGAGAGACTCTGAGAGTAGTCACCAGGGTGACGCCTTCGGTGAATCTTATGGGCCTTTTCTATTCGGTGCTGGAAGAAGAGAGCGAAGTTAGTAGGCACGATCAACTGATGATGGCATCTATAGTCGTGACGGCAAGGAACGATCGAGTCGCAGAACTCATTGTTCGGCAATATGGTCACGTGTTGGGACGCAAAGACATGGAAGACGTTAAGCGTCTCGCCGCGTTTTATTCGTTCATCGAAATACTGAACGGGACCGGAGCCACCCTCAGGGCATCCCGACACGGGTCTGAACTTTGGGTGAAGATAATCGAAGGCAGAGCAAGGCTCCCCGCATCTCTCTTGTCGCACAACGCTGAGACAATAAGTGAGGCCCTTGGAATCAGATTGAATCTCACATTCTCAACCACAGGCAGCACGCTGTTGGCTGCAGGGAGGGGGGACCGTGACCATCGGCTCTAGGACCCAAGAGACAGACTTTGGTAAGCTAATCGCCGTCGAAGGTATCGATGGATCTGGGAAATCTACACAAGTGCATCTTCTGGAACAGTGGCTGAGGCACGAGAAGCTGAGAGTCTTCAAGACCGAGTGGAACTCTTCAGAGGTTGTGAAGGAGATCACTTCGAAAGGGAAAAAGAAGGGCACACTTACGCCAACCACGTTTTCGTTGCTTCACGCCACGGACTTCGCCGATCGATACGAGCGGAACATACTTCCCTTGCTCCATGCTGGATATTGGGTGTTGTCGGACAGATACGTCTACACCGCATACGCTAGGGACGCCGTAAGGGGTTGTCATCCGGAATGGATAAGAAGGCTCTACAGCTTTGCCAAGAAGCCAGACATAGTCTTCTACTTCCAAGTTCCAGTTGACATCGCAGTGAACCGAATACTGGCGGGACGTCCGAAGCTGAAGTACTACGAGGCAGGAATGGATCTTAGCCTTAGCAATGACATTTACGAGAGCTACAGGATCTTCCAGAGTAGAATCACAAAGATCTACGACTCTTTGGTCAGGTCCGACGGGTTAATCGTAATAGATGGCTCACTTGCCATCGAGGAACAGCAGAGGATTGTACGCGAACAGGCCGCAAGACTCTTGGCTGATGGTTACGCGCAGGGTCCAAAGTAGGGAAGGTGTGTGAGTATCGGCCATAGCGGAGCCCGGCCAATGAAATTCTATGGTCGTGGGCTTCCCTACTTGGGTGCACCTGAGGTGAAGGGAAGACTCATCGTCATCGAAGGGCCAGACGCTTCAGGGAGGTCCACCCAGATATCGATGCTTACAGAGAAACTTGAAGCCGAGGGACACGCCGTAGTGAATACTGGGCTCAAACGATCCGAGCTCATCAGTCAGGGAATAATCAACGCAAAGAGGAGCCTCGGCACAGGGAAGAGGACGCTCAGTCTCTTGTATGCTGCCGACTTTGCTGATCAACTCGAGAACAAGATAATCCCGGCGCTCCGATCTGGATACTTGGTATTGGCGGACAGGTACATCTACACGCTGATAGCACGTGATGTGGTCAGGGGCATGGACAGGAAGTGGTGCCACGACCTTTTCGGCTTCGCAGTAGTCCCTGACCTGATCTTCTCTCTCGAAGTGTCGCCTCCTGAACTAGTGCATAGGGTCTTCCAGAGGCAGAGCACGCTCGACTTCTATGAGGCCGGGATGGACATGGGAATAGCGGAGGAAATGTATTCTTCATTCGTCAAGTACCAGCGATTGATTGCAACAGAGTTCAGACGGATGCAAGCCCGCTATGGGATGATTCCGGTTAAAGGAGAGAGGCCTCCGCTCGAGGTCGAGGCAGAACTCGAGAGCCGAATTCTCAACTTTCTCGCGGCACAGACCAAATGAAACTCGACCCAGTCTCACCGAATTCCTTCCGCAAGAAGTTCTCAGCTTCTGTCGCGCGAGTCGAGAAGACTGCACGGTTGTGCGCAGAACAGCCTACGTCGGATGCGGTTCATGAGGCTAGGATTGCAATCCGCAAGGTGATGGCGGCGGTTTCTCTTATGCCTAAGGAATACAGGAACGACGTCAAGACCAAAATGGCAATCAATGATCTCAGGCTTTTCTACCGCGCGTGTGCAGAAATACGCGATATCGACGTTATCGAGCATGCCCTTTCCGAGAACGCGACGCACGGCAGCTTCGAAAGTATCATCCATGACCTTGGTAGGAAGAGATCCGCTCTACTTTCGAGGGCGGCCAAGTCCGGCGACAAGTTCAAGGGATTGAGAATTCCTAGTGTCAAGCTAGTGGCGGAGAAGCGCCTTCGCAAGAGGCTTACCAAACAGCTTCAAGAGAGGACAGATAGAGCGCTGAGGTTCTATAAGTCAGCGAGCGGCAGCGAAAGGAGGGTTACTGAGCTCCACAAACTCAGGAAGGAGTGCAGGAGAATGATGTACTTGCTTGGCTTTGCCAAACAAGACGGCGCTGTAAACATCGCAAAGGCGGCGCTTGAAGAAGCTAGGACAACGCTAGGTTCGATTAGGGATGACGACCTTTTGCTTGAAGTGCTAGGTGCGGTTGAGGAAGATGCCGCTGCAAAGCTGGCGGCCATCGTGTCTTCTTCTCGTCGCTCCAAGTATGAGAGGTTCTTTGCTCCAGCGTCACACACAAGCGGAGGGCCAATGCTCTTGAAGATC
Source organism: uncultured Nitrosopumilales archaeon (assembly GCA_964533695.1). Taxonomy (GTDB): domain Archaea; phylum Thermoproteota; class Nitrososphaeria; order Nitrososphaerales; family Gagatemarchaeaceae; genus UBA183. The sequence continues at coordinate 16,099 of CAZHNH010000031.1, forward strand.
TTCGGCGTAATAACGTAGGTGCTTCGAACTATCCATTATGCCATTGTGCACGTGCCCGAGCCTCTTCACTGCGCCGATTCGACGCGCCACAGCGCGCGCACATGGCTGTCATTGAATCATTTCACTTTGAGGGATTCTTCATCCTTTGGGAGGCGTGGATATCGCATGCGTAACGATTCCAAGCTTTCCACGATTACTGTGCATACCACTAGATCTCGAAACCAGGCGTGATTTGAGGGCACGATGAACCACGGTGCGGAATCTGTACTCGTCTTCTCTAAAGCCTCTTCATACGCCTTCATGTATTCATCCCAAAGGCCACGTTCTGGCAAATCCCTGACGCTGAACTTCCAGTTCTTAGTGGGATCCTCCAGACGCTCTTGCAGCCTTCTCTTCTGTTCACTGGCGCTAATGTTAAGGTAAAACTTCAGAACGATGGTTCCAGACTCCACAAGGAGGCGTTCAAAGTTGTTGATCTGGCCAAACCGTGACTTCCAGACTTCCTTCGGCACTAGCTTGTGGACCCTTTCTACTAGAACCCCTTCATAGTGGCTTCGATTGAATATCACGATCTCTCCCGTCGCAGGGGTCTTCTGATGCTCCCTCCAAAGGAAGTCATGGTCAAGCTCCTCCGGTGTCGGAGGTCCGAACTTCGCGACCCTCACACCCTGTGGGTTAACTCCTTCGAATACACGCCTTATCGTTCCATCCTTGCCCGAGGCGTCCATCCCCTGTAGGACGACCATAAGACTGTGCTTGTGCTCGGCGTACAACAAGCCCTGCAGCACTTCGAGTCTCTCTGTTAGAACGCCTAACTCCCTGAGTCCCTGCTGCTTCTTCCTATCGAATCCAGACTTCGCTTCGGGATCCCAATCCTCCAATCGCATCCTTGTGCCTGAGCGGAGAATGTATTTCGCGAATTTCGGTTCCCTCACGCTCCGAGACTTTTCAATCGCTGCCTTTAGCCGTTTTTGTTGGCGAGCCTTGCGCACCCTGACTCCCATCTGGGAGTCAATCGACTCGTTTGTCCGGAACGTGTGATTTGCTCTTGTGAGAGCCTCAGACACTTGCGGATAAGGTCGACGCCGACGACGAGGCTTGGCCCATCTGATATGCAGCGAAGATGGACATGACGAACCCAAGCAGCAGGAGGAGACCCCCCACCAGGGCGTATGATCTGGTCATAAGAGCTGCTCCGAATAGGGCTAGAATTATACCCAGCACGAGATAGACTGGGTTCTTGAAAGCGTACATTATACCATTACTCTCGTGTGCTCCTTAGAAAAACTTTGATTTCTCTAGACCACATCTCATTAAACGCACGGTTCCAAGCTCGGCCTCTTTTCAGATGCATCTTGGTGTTAAATCAGCCGGCTTGGAGTGGTACCGCATGCGGTATCTACTGAAGTGTCTTGAGTGTGGGAAGCAATATTCCATGTTCTTTCCCCGGCAGCTTTGCGACAAGTGCAGTGGGATCCTGGAAGTGACTTACTCGGGGAAGCCCGTCATGACAAGTCTAAAGAAGGACTTCTGGAGCTACGAAGCATTACTCCCAGACGGGGAATACAGACACTATAAACTCGGGAACACGACCCTGCTCCCTGCGACCCATCCTGGCCTGTTCCTGAAACTCGAAAGCGAGAATCCGACAAAGTCCTTCAAAGACAGGGGGTCCGTGGTGGAGATAGCAAAGGCAATCGAATACGGATACGATGAGGTAGTCTGTGCATCCACGGGCAACATGGCCTACTCTGTTGCCTACTATGCGAAGCTTGCTGGGATACGTGCAACTATCTTCGTGAGCAAGAATGCCAACTGGCTCAAGATTAGGAACATCCGTGAAACGAGGGACGCGAATGTCATTAGGGTCGACGGCGACTTCACTGAAGCTCAGAGGAGGGCCATCCGCTATTCGAGGCGAAAGGAAGCCTTCCTCGCGGGAGACTATGCGTACCGGAAAGAAGGCCAGAAGACGCTCGTCTGCGAAATAATGGCTGAGCTGCCTGAACTTAGGAATGTCCTCGTACCAGTGGGCAATGCAACTCTATTCGGCGCTACGTACAAGGCTTTGCTGGAACTGAAGGGGCTGGGGTTGATGTCAAAGTTTCCCCGGTTAATTGCTGTACAGGCGTCGCTAGCCAACCCGCTCGTTGTTGCATTCAAGCGAAAAGAGAAAGTGAAATATCAAGAGCCCCGCACAGATGCAGGTGCCATCGCGGTCGGTTATCCCACTTACGGGGGGCAAGCAATTGAGGGGATACGGGCGACGCACGGCACGGCGGTGGACGTAACCGACGACGAGATGGAAGAGGAGCGAGTTTCATTCTACCGGGACTACGGTCTCCAGGTTGAGATGTCCGGAGTCGCAGCAATTGCCGCGTTCAGGAAGATGAATCTGAAAGGTCAGAGCGTTGCAGTTGTCAGCGGTGGAAACACTCTGAAACCCTAGAGTTGCACCGCGTCAGGCGTGAACGCCCTCTGCCATAGAGTCTCGTACATGCCCGCTCAAGCGCTATGCCGTTATGGATCTTGCTATGAGTGGGTCCAATCCAAGAACTAGTTCGACTGCCCAAAAGCACTGAGTTCTCGGGCCTATGGGTGGACCCTTCCCGTATTCTGCTCGGAATCACGAAACTGCTCCGTCATTTGGGCAAACCTCTCGATGCGCCTGTAGTCTCCATCGACATCTGACTTCAAAGCCTCAAGTTGAGAAGAGTGCTGAGGAAGGAAGAGGTGGGAGTACCGTCCTTGCGACTTCAAATACTCTTCGAGTGGTTTCGGGCTAGGCACCGGAACCGTAATTCTGTAAATCCCTCTCTCTACTTCGTACAATGGGAAAAACCTTGTCTCGACCGCAAGTCGTGACATCCTGACCGTCTTCGAAGCGTCATAGCGCCATCCACGCGTGCATGGTGCCATCACGTGAAGGAAGGTTGGGCCATCGACGGATAACGCCTTCCGCACCTTGTTCATCAGGTCTCGCCAGTGAGAGATTGAGGCGGTGGCCGCATATGGGATTCGGTGAGCGACGACAATTGATACGAGGTCCTTCCTTGCTTCCCGTTTGCCCGATTGGGCAGCACCCACCTGTGAAGTAGTTGTCCAGGCTCCTCTCGGAGTTCCACCGGACCTCTGGATTCCAGTGTTCATGTACGCCTCGTTATCGTAACAAACATACAGGAACCTGTGACCCCTCTCAATAGCACCCGAGAGCGCTTGGAATCCAATGTCATATGTCCCACCATCTCCGCCGAAGACAACGATGGGGTGTTCCGTACCATCTCCGCGCCGGGCCAACGCCTTGAATCCAGCTTCAATTCCTGAGGCCACCGCAGCGGCATTTCCAAATGCCGAGTGTATCCAAGGCCTGTTCCATGCTGAGAATCCGTAGATTGCAGATGAAACCTCGAGGCAGCCTGTAGCATTCGCCACGACCGTGTCTTTGGGGGCTGCCAAGAGTATCTGTCTTACTACCAGAGATGCCCCGCATCCTGGACACAGGCGGTGACCTGGTGCGAGGGGCTCCTCGACCGGAAGTTCCTTCAGACCTCTAACTGGAATGTACAATTATGACTTCACTCCATACATAAGCGAAGTGTCGCGTTCTAGGCCTCTTTCTTTGGGGATCCCAAAAATCCGCTTTCCGTCTTCGACCGAAAGGTCTCGTCCGCCGATTCCATAGATGACGCTCGTTACAGGCTGGCCAAGCCCTGCGCTCTTGAGCGTCGAACGGACATCCTCCGCGAGAGGGCCTGAAGGCGCTCCAAGGCTAAGACTTCTGTCCATCACAACGACGGAACTCGAAGAAGCGAGACTCGACGCAACCTCTTCCGCTGGGAACGGTCTATAGAGTTTGATCGCCAGGACTCCAACCTTCCCTCCTGCAGAGTTTATCGACCTCGCGGCTGCCCGCATAGTTCCAGCCGAGCATCCATTCACAACCACGGTCGTATCAGCTCCTTTGGTACAATAGGCGTCCACCGCGCCAAATCGCCTGCCGCTGAACTTCTCGAATTCGTCTTCTGTTTCTCTAAAGACGACCAAGGCGTTTTTCATCGCATCTGCCTGTTGCATTCTGAACTCGTAATAGCTATCCGGGGTTGACATGGCTCCAAATGTGAACGGCTCGCTGGGGTCAAGACGGTGCTTCGGTGCCGGCCTGCCCAGGAACTTCTGAATGGGAGCGTCGTCTATCAGGCGGACCCTCTCCTTGTCGTGAGAAAGTATGAACCCCTCGAAGTTTATCGCTGAAGGAAGCATCACCCTTGGGTCTTCGGACAGCCTAAACATCTGGATCGTCCTGTCATAGATCTCCTCCACGTTCTCAGCGTATATCTGAATCCACCCAGAGTCCCTCGACCCCATCATGTCACCGTGATCGGCGTTGAGAACCAGGGGAGCACTCAGGGCCCTGTTGGCTACTGCCATGACCACAGGTATACGCATGCCTGAAGTGTTGTACAGCATCTCGTGCATGTAGGCGAGGCCCTGGCTCGACGTCGCGGTGAAGACTCTGGCACCAGTCGCCGCTGCACCGAGACACGCTGAAAGCGCGCTGTGCTCTGACTCGACTGGGATGAACTCTCCCTTGAATGCCCCTGCCGCCACGAACTCGGCCAACTTCTCAACAATTATCGTCTGAGGTGTAATCGGATATGCGGCCACGACGTCGACATCGCACTGCCTGACCGCCTCAGCTACCGCTTCGTCGCCCTGGAGGGCAACAACCTTCGCAGACTCTAACAGTGTCACGGTTCCATCACCATGGAAATCGCTTTCGGAGGGCATTCGTTCTCGCAGATTCCACATCCTTTGCAATGGTCGTAGTCAATCGTGATCTTCCCTCCTCCGTGTCTAACGACGGCCGGTTCAGGGCAGTAAATCCAGCAGATCAGACAGTTTGTGCATTTCGCTTCGTCGATCACGGGCCGCTTAACCCTCCAGCCTGAGACAATGTAGTTCGTAGACGTGCCTCCTTTTACCACTGCGGCCTGTTCCAACTCCTTCCAACTCAAGCGACTATCTTCCCTCCCTCGTAGCCCATCTTCAGGGCCGCTTCGTTGGCTGCCCTGACTGTTCCTTTGAACCTCTCGTTCATTACAACGACCATTGAATCGAGGCCGACGATTCCTGTAGCTCTCACCAAGGCGCCAAGCATCGGAGTGTTCGGGAAGTCCTTTCCGATGCACTTCAGTGCTATGCCCGTTGCGTCTAAAGCGGATACCTTGACTGAGCCCGCCAACTTCAGATCAGAGCGGAGCTCTTCAGGCGAGCCGTCGTAGTTGCAGATGAAGTACCCCTTCTCTTTGAGACCAGATGTGGTCGTGGTGAGCTTTGCCATAGAGCGGTCAACTATGACGACCACGTCTGGATTACGGATGAAAGAGTGAATCTCTATGGGGCCTTCGTTCACTCTGGCATAGGCGGCTATCGGGGCCCCAGACCTTTCTGCTCCGAATTCAGGAAATGCCTGTACGAACTTTCCCTCGAGTACCGCTGCGTCTGCTATCAACTGAGCGGCTGAGACAACGCCCTGGCCACCTCTTCCGTGCAAACGCACTTCGGTCATCATGAGACATTACCTCGAATTTTCTTCGAACGAGTTCCGTTATACAGGTTGAGCCTAAGCTGTTAGTGTCCTCAACCTTCTCCGAGGTAGCTTCATTCGAGTCAGAAGATTAGGAGATGTCTCAGTCCCTGTTATTTGAATCGCGAAGAACTTCTATAGCTCCAGGAATCCTTAATGGCGACCTTGGTCCCAAATCATGACGAAGTGTCTCTCACGCCGAGGTTGAGGGGGCCCGTCGGTAAGGAAGGCGAACTCTACCGCGACCTCCCAAGCGGGAAGGTACAATGCACTGCGTGTGCGAGGATGTGCCAGATGGGAGAGGGCCAGATCGGTTTCTGCGGGGTGAGGGGCGTCTTCGGAGGGAAGCTCTACCTTCTTGTATACGGCAGGATCCTAGCCGGTCAAATCGATCCTATAGAGAAGAAACCTGTCGTCCACTACAGACCGGGCTCGAGGGTCTTCTCAATCGCCACGAGTGGATGTTCATGGGCATGCTCTTACTGCCAGAATAGTGACATCAGTCAGCTCCGCAGAATTGAGGGGGTCGAAGCGACACCAGGTGAGATAGTAGAGAAAGCTCTCTCATTTGGATGCGAGGGAATCGCTTACACCTACAACCAGCCCACCATATTCATGGAATACGCCAGGGATGTAGGCATCCTGGCGAGGGCAAAAGGCCTATTCAACATCTTCGTCTCGAATGGATATGACACGCCCGAAACTGTCCGTCTAATGAGGGACTTCCTAGACTGCGTCACAGTGGACTTCAAAGGAAGCGGAGAGACGGGGTTCGTAAGGAGATATGTCGCAATCCCGGACGCAGGCCCAATCTTTCAGAGTCTACTCGAGGTCAAGAACCGGACCAGGGTGCACGTCGAAATCACTGACCTTATAGTTCCGCGAGTCGGTGAGTCTCTCGAAGCAGCGGAGAAGCTCTGCAGATGGATCTACGACAACCTTGGGCCAGACACACCCGTCCACTTCCTCCGTTTCCACCCAGATTACAAGATGATGGACTTCCCGAAGACTCCGATTGAAGTTTTGGAGAAACACCATAGGATAGGGAAGAAGGTAGGACTAAACTACGTCTACGTAGGAAATGTCCCCGGTCACCCAGCCGAAAACACCTACTGCCCAGGGTGCGGCCAGGTATTGGTCAAGCGGTATGGCTACCAAATCATCGAGTACAACCTGGACGCCAAGAGTAGGTGTAACTCATGCAGTTATAAGACGCCGATTGTCGGACCACTGAGCGAATCCTACAGGGATGATCGATTCGCGTCTGTAATTAGCTGACTGCCTGGGGGACTAGCTTCTGTTTTACAAACTTCTCCGCATCAAGTAGGGCCTTACATCCATCAGCAGCCGCCGTTATTGCTTGCCTGTACCGGAAGTCGTGCACGTCCCCGGCAACAAAAACACCTGGGACACTACTCTCAGAGTTGTTCTTCAGAATTGCGTATCCCTTTTCGTCCAATTCGATTTGCCCTCTGAAGATTTCCGTGTTCGGATCGTATCCGATTGCGACGAACAGGCCGTTGACTTGAAGAACGCTCTGTTCTCCGGTCTTCACATTCTTGATTCTGACTCCCTCCACGCGGCTCTCTCCGATCACTTCTGTCACTATCGAGTCCCAAGTGAAGCTAATCTTCACATCCGAGCGGGCTTCTTTTTGCAGTGCTGCGCTCGCCCTAAGGTTGTCCCTTCTATGAATAACTTGGACTGAACTGGCGAATTTGGAGAGAAAAGTTGCTTCTTCCAGAGCGGTGTCCCCTCCACCAACGACCGCGACCTTCTTCCCCTTGAAGAAGAACCCATCACATACCGCGCAATTTGAGACACCCCTTCCCATCAGCTTCATCTCTGATTCGAGGTTAAGGCGCCTAGGATTGGCTCCGGTAGCAATTATGACCGAATGCGCCCTCACAAGTCCGCTACTGGTGCGGATCTCAAGGGGATGGAGATTGAAGTTGACGCCAAGGACGTCATCCTGTATCAACCTCGTTCCCAGGCGCTCAGCCTGCGATTTCATCTTCATTATCAGGTCTGGTCCCAGCACAGGGTCAGGGAACCCGGGGAAGTTCTCGACCTCGCTTGTCAGCATCAACTGGCCTCCATACTTTGTGCCCATGAATAGAAGGGGCTCTAGGTCCGCCCTGCAGCCATAAATGGCAGCTGTGAGACCGGCCGGTCCCGAGCCAATAATCACCAGTTTCTCTACCCTTTCGGTCATGACCGGGCCGCTCGCGCCGTTTCTTATTCATAAAGCTGCCCCTGCTTGAAGGTCCACACCTGAACTCCTTACGCGAAAGATAAGCAATTACACTTAGAGTAGCTTCGCTTCTCTCTGGACGACATGGAGCTCGTCAGAAAGCTCGTTGAGTGCCTTCTCGAGTCTCTTCGAGTACTGAGGTAGAAGCCTATCAAACACTTCCTTTCTCATTCGCTTGGTGTAGTATTGTTCAAACAAATTGAGCTTGTCCTTTGCCGCCCTGTCCACCTCCCTTTCCGTAGTATGCATCTGGTTCAATAGGTCGAAGAATTTCTGGGTAGTCGACTTCTGTTTGACTTCATTGAGTCGTTGGAGTGACCTATTTCTGAACGTGTCCAACCTCCCTCTGATTTCGTCGAAGTAGGCCTTGTTGAGCTCGTTGACGTCAGCCGAAGCGACTTCAGGCCAAATGCTATTGATGAGACTTGTCTTGTCGTCAAAGGCTTTGATCATTGCCGACGCACTTTCGGTGGAAGACTCTTCCTCCGTCTCTTCCTCCTCGGTCGTCGATGCCCTCGAGACGAACAACCCAATCACGAGGAGAACGAAAATAGCCGATGCAGCAGGAACGCCATCGCTAAGCGCCCATCCCACGTTAAGACCGTAGGCCATAGTCAAGCTGCCTGCCCCCCAAGGGGCAGGGACAACATCCGTGTATACGGGCGGAGATGCCTTGACGACCCTGTAACCGGCGGGCAAGGAGAATTGTACAGTGTACGAATCAACGAAGACTGGGATTGGGGGGGAATTCGGAATTGTCAGGGTCACCACACCCCCTGAGCTTGCATAGTACTTCTGAGGCAGCGGATATTGGATGACAAGTGTGAAATTCTCTCTGGGGCTAATCGACGTTCCTATTGAAACCGTAGTCGTCAGATTCAGTCCATAGTTACTTAGGGCAACAGTCGTCGGGTTGAGAAGGTGCGGAACAGGAGGGGGTATCACTGTGACAGAGCTATCCGCCCCGGTTAACGGACTTAGATACAATAGACTAAGGCTCGTTGTCCCAAGGTTCTGGAAGAATATGTGGTCGGTGACGACTGGATCCGTATTCGAGCCCACCGATATAACCCTCTCGGCTTGGTAGACCACCAGTGGATGGAAGTCCTGTGTTGGTGCCTGCTTTATCGACTTCAGCTGTGTCTGAGCCACAGATGACGTTACGTTATCGACGGTCGCGGAGTAGGTAACACCGCCGCCAACCGTGACTGCTGAAAGGCCTGCCGGAACTGTTGCAAAGGTTGTCGAAGCTGGCATCTTGACGCTTTCCATTAGGCTGACTAGGGTGAGGTTGACTGAGGGTCGGACCAGAACTTGCACCTGGAGAGTGCCGTTAGACGCGGTCGTGACCACATTGTTGAGCAGCGCCTGCATCTCGAAGGTGAGATTACCTCCTGCTGAAAGCTTCTGACCAGCGATTATTTCGTACATCCCATCGGACACGGTCTCCGACCTAAAGCCTCCACCAGTAATGTTGTAGGATGCTATCTTGGAAGTGAGGTTGCCAAAGCCGATTTCAAAACCTGGTACGGCGGATGTCGTATTCCCACGATTGGAGAAAACAATCGTCTCGTTGAGTAGAACATATCCGTACCTGTTGATCATGTATTGACTTGTTCCCCGAGCCTCAGGGGACGACTGCTGGGAGTGCACCGACAGCTGACCCGGTGCAATCATTGCAAGCAACATGAGGAACAGGGCCACATAAGCTAACCGTTTCAATCGGACGCAGTCACGCCGCTACGTTCTTATTTTAAGCGTTTTTCGGGTCTCTCGTATGCCCCAACCTCGCTCGAACCACCCTCTTCTACCTAATCTCGACGAAGCCTTCCTTTCCAAGATGCTGTCAAAGGTGGGGGCCCCCTCGATAGATGAACTCTTCAGCGATATTCCGCTCGGCGTCAGGTTGAATCGGAAGCTCAGGATCCCAGAGGGAGGATCTGAGTACTCGGTCAGGAGAGAGATTCAGGAAAAACTCGCGACCAACATGACCCCCCCCGGGGCTCTCTGCTTCCTCGGTGGCGGCGTCTGGCCACATTACGTGCCAGCTGCGGTCGAGTCAATAATGGCGCGGCAGGAATTCTACACGAGTTACACACCCTATCAGGCGGAGATCAGCCAGGGGATGCTACAGGCGCTCTTCGAATATCAGAGCCTCATGTGCGATCTGCTCGGCATGGAGGCGTGCAACAGTTCCCTTTACGACTGGGCATCGGCCGCAGGAGAGGCGGTCAGGATGGCCGCGAGGGTTACGGGTAGGAAATTGGCCCTTATCAGCGCAAACGTAGGTCCACAACGGAGGGCAGTAATCGAAACATATACTGAGCCGGTGGGGATTGAGCTTGTTCCAGTCCGCTTCGACAAGGGGAGAGGGACCGTCGATGCTACCGACCTCAGAGCAAAGCTATCTGGCGACATAGGGTGCTTCTATTTCGAAAACCCCAACTACTTCGGCTGCATCGAAGATGGAGCCCAAGAGATTACGTCTCTCGTGCATGGTGCTGGAGGGCTAACCGTGACTGGTGTCGATCCAATTTCGGTCTCCCTCGTAAGAGAGCCTGGTGCATACGGTGCAGACATAGTCGTCGGAGAAGGACAGCCGCTCGGACTGCCAATGAATTACGGCGGACCACACCTTGGCATCTTCGCCGTCAAGGACATTAAGCTCGCGAGAAACATGCCTGGGCGCCTAATCGGGGCCACTACTACCGTCGGGGAGCCTAGCGAGAGGGCGTTTGCGATGGTTCTCCAAGCGAGAGAGCAGCACATTAGAAGAGAGGCGGCCACCTCTAACGTGTGCACCAACCAATCACTTATGGCAGTTGCAGCAGCGAGCTACCTGTCGCTTCTTGGGAAGGACGGCTTCAAGAGGCTCGGCGAGGCTGTGATTTCAAATTCGCATTATGCTGCCAAGCGACTCTCCAAGATTGAAGGGGTGATTTCCCCTCACTTCACGGGCTCCTTCTTCAAGGAATTCGTCGTCTCTTACGAGAGGGCGAACGCGGATTCCGTGTACTTACAGTTGGCAAGGTCTGGCGTCCTAGGAGGGTATCCGATAGACCGGAACTTCGAGTTGGGGAAGGAGTCCGCCTCCTTTTGCGTCACCGAAGTCCATACTAGAGCAGACATCGAGCGTCTTGCGGTTTCTCTGGAGGAGTCAATCAAACATGCCTGAAGGCTTTAGGCAGGCACGGTGGAGAGAGCCGCTTCTGAGCGAGATAAGCCGACCGGGAAGAATAGGGATGATGCCACCAGCCGACCCGGAAATCGAGAAGGAATTCCCTGAACCTGCTCTTCTTGTCCCAGCCAGCATTAGACGATCCTCGGTCGAGTTACCAGAGCTATCCGAACTCCAAGTCCTCAGGCACTTCAACAGGCTTTCCCAGATGAACTTCTCCGTTGAGCTCGGGATGTACCCATTGGGTAGCTGTACGATGAAGTACAACCCGAAAGTCTCAGAGATGATAGCGTCTGCTGACGCGATAAAGCAGGCGCATCCCCTACAACCAAGTGAGACGGTCCAAGGGATACTTTCGATAATGCACGATTTGGAAAGAATCCTATGTGAAATCACCGGTATGGGGAGGTTCTCCCTATCCACCGCCGCTGGTGCGCAAGGTGAGTTCGCCGGCGTGTTGATGATCAGAAAGTATCTACATGAGCACGGCGGCGAGGAAAGGGACGAGATCCTGGTTCCAGACTCTGCGCATGGTACGAACCCCGCGAGCGCTGCAATGGCAGGATTCAAAGTGGTCAAGGTCCCATCAGACTCTCGCGGGCTGGTGCAAGCCAAGACAGTAAGTGCACTCGTATCCGAGAAGACGGCAGGTATGATGTTCACGGTGCCGAACACACTAGGTCTTTTTGAGGGTGAAGTGGCAGATGTGACCAAGGCAGTACATGACGCTGGCGGTTTAATGTACTACGATGGTGCGAACATGAACGCGCTTCTTGGAAGGGCGAGGCCGGGGGATATGGGCTTCGATGTCGTTCACCTGAACCTCCACAAGACCTTTGCGACCCCCCACGGAGGGGGAGGCCCCGGCGCCGGTCCTGTCGGTGCCACAGAAAAGCTTGCAGGTTATCTACCGGTTCCGGTCGTGTCAGAGGACGGCGGACGTTTCAGTCTCGATTACGGGTTGACGCACTCCATCGGTCCCTTGAAGGGTTTTGTTGGCAACTCAGCAATCCTGCTAAGGGCGTACACGTATATTCGTCTTCTTGGAGCGTCGGGCTTATCCGACGTGTCCTCGCTCGCGGTACTAGCAGCGAACTACCTTTGGAAAAGCCTCGATCAGAGTGGGTTCATCACCTCTCACGGTGAGGGGTTAACAAGAAAACACGAGTCCGTCGTCTCGGTCAAGGGAGACCCGGGAGGGGCACTGAAGGTCGCAAAGGCTCTACTTGACAACGGGATGCACTCTCCTACCGTCTACTTCCCACTTATTGTCAGCGAGGCACTCATGATCGAGCCCACCGAATCTGAGCCAGTCGAGATGCTCGATGAGTACGCGAACTCGATGAACAGGACCTACAGCTCACTCAGGCAAGGAACTCTAGGCGAAGTGCCACGGAACACAAGCGTCGGTAAGGTGGACGAGGTCAAGGCGTCTCACCCACTTACACTGAAGGTCCACTGGTAGGAGCGAAGGTCATATATCCCGACGTAGAATGCGAAGCGCCGTCGTGGACACAGACCTCAAGAAGCGAGTCTTGGCTCGATTGGACGAGCTAGTGGACGAAGAGACGACAAGGAAATTTGGCGAGCTTAACATCGTCACAGATGTTTCCGAAGTGGCTGTTGGGTCGGTCAGAGTGAAATTTCAGCCGCTTTCCGCTTACAGCCCCTTGGCGGTAGACATCGGAAAAAACATCAGGGACGCGACTCTTAGGGTCGAAGGAGTGAAGAAGGTCCGCGTGGAGTGCGGTGGCCACATGATGGACGAACTCGTAAATCGGATAGTCAACCAAGACGATGTCAAGACAAAACATGCGAAGTGAAGTTCGCACAAAAGATTGCGCACTGGTAAAACAAACTTCGATTAAGGGTCAACATTATTGACTCACATGTTTGTAAATCAAATGTCTTACAGACCGCGCGGTCTAAGAGATGTTCACGAATGAGTCAGCCGAAGTCACCGCCGTTGGAATAGGGTCCGCCGGATGTCGCATTGTCTCCCTCCTTAGCAGACAACCTCTGCTAGTTCACAGGTTTGTCTACGTCTCGTGCGACAGAGATGACATCACGAGCTGCTGTGGAGGCGAGAAAATACTCGTGGATTCTCCTGTCGACCAAAAGCTCACGCCTGCAATGGTCAGGGGTCTAGCGATGAGGTTTCGCCCGGAGATAAGTTCGGCTATCTCTGGTTCAAAGGTGGTCTTCGTGGTGGCGGGACTGGGGGGCGCAACGGGAAGTGGTCTTTCGCCCGTCATAGCTGAGATTTCCAGAGACTTGGGTGCCACGACTGTGGGAGTCGCAGTGATGCCCTTTGACTACGAAGGGAAACTGAAGTTCTACGCGGGGACATCTCTGAAGCGGCTTCGCGCGGCGTCGAGAGGCGTGATAGTCATCGACAACGAGACTCTGATGAAGTCTTCTCCGGAGGACTCCACTCTCACAGGCCTGTACGATTCTGCAAACAATGAGGCGGTGTACGCTCTCGGTTCCCTCCTTTCAAAATCATCAGAGACCTCTGTTTCGGTGGGCCTGAACAAACTTCTCGGAACCGTCCAGCAGGACGGTTACTCACTGCTAGGGGTCTCAACAAGCGGCTCTATCGACAAGGCTGAAGAGGCACTGGCGGGAGCCGTCCTGTCGATAAGCAAGCTCGCTGAGGCGAAGGAGGCTAGCCGTGCTGTGGTAATACTTCGAGGAGACGCTTCAATTTCAGCTCAAGAAGTGGGCCTCGCGGTTAAGATGCTCGGGTCGATGATGAACAACAATGCTGTGGACGTAGAGTACGGTGTGAACTATTCAGGGACAGCTAGGCTGCAGGTCAGCTTATTGGCATCAGGCTTTACATCTACGAAATACGACGAATACGACCCCATCGGGAGGATACTGGTTGGAATGTCTATAGACGACGAGATGGATGCATCTCTCCCAGTTGGGTTGGACTCTTTGCAACCCTGCGACTAGCCTGTCTTGCGGTTTTCACAGCTCGGGTGACACGGCTCGCCCCATCAGGTCAGCCGAGCATCACTCTGACCCTGCTGAGGTCCTTCTCCTCTACCTTGCTAAAGACTGGAACTGGTTCGCCTATCTCCCTCCCTGACTCAACTCGAAGGGTCGATGCCGCTTCCCATCCTCCTTCGCGGAGGGGTGTGCTGAAGCCAAGTTGGCTCCATATCGCGTCCGAACTGAATGGTAGAAACGGACTCAGGAGTGTCGCAAGCCCGGCAACAAGGTTGCAGGAGTAATACACCGTGGTGGGCTCTCCCGCGACGTCCTCCCATGGTGCCTTATGTTGGAAGTACCTGTTGCATTTTCCAGAGAAGTCAAGAACCCTCTTTAGCGCCCTATCATAATGTCCTTCCTCTATCAGAAGGCTGGTCTCGTCCACGGTTGCTTTAAGCTCCTTCATTACCGTTTCCTCTCCCTCACCCGGTTTCCCAGGCACCGGGACGACTCCTTCATGCTTGTTCTTCACGAAGACTAACGCTCTATAAACAAAGTTCCCTATATTTGCCACTAACTCGTTGTTTATCTTGTCAGCAAACTCCTGTAGGTCGAAGTTGGCGTCCGACTGGCTATAGGGCACTATCCTGGTCAGATAGAACCTGAGATAGTCTGGCGGGAAAATATCGAGGAAGTCCCTGACGGTAATCATCCAATGCTTGCTTCTAGATATCTTCTTCCCGAGGAGCAGAAGGTGGCCTCTGGTCGGTATTTGATCGGGGAGCTTGTATTCTCCTTCTCCCATTCTCATGCTTGGGAGGAAGAGGTAGTGATGGTAGACGATGTCCTTTCCGATAAAATGGTAGATCTTTGCCTCGTTCCAGAACTTTAGGCCCTCTTCACCACTCCTGCGAGCCGCTTTGAGGGCTGCCGTGATGTAGCAAAGGTGATTGTCGAACCATCCATAGAGTACTTTTCCTTTGGCTTCGTCAAGGGGCACCGGTACCCCCCACGAGATGTCCCTGGCTATGTCCCAATCCTGTAGGCCATCCTTAATCCAATTCAGCACATAATTCTTGGCGTCGACTTGGAGCGCAGAGTTCTCTTTGAGCCACTCCTCCAGCCTGGATGAAAAGGCGGACAACTTGAAAAAGTAGTGGGAACTCTTCTTCATGACCGGAGGTCTGCCACATATTGCGCAGACGGGATTCTGAATTTGACCTGGCTGAAGTGTCCTTCCACAGTTGTCACACGCGTCGGAGTATTGGTCTTCAGCACCGCAATGTGGGCACTTCCCTTTCACATACCTATCAGGGAGGAATTTCCTGTCGTGCTCGCAATAGAATTGATTGACATCAGACATGAAAATGAATCCGTTTTCGTTGAGTTTCGTAAAGAACTTCTGCGCCAAGTCAACATTCTCAGTCGAACTCGTGCTGTCAAACACGTCGTACACTATTCCCAGGTTCTGTAGGTCTGTCCTGAACCTTTTGTTCCACTCCGCGACATACTCCTCGGGATTCTTTCCTTTTTTCTCAGCAGCAATCAAGATGGGGGTCCCAAAGTCGTCAGATCCGCACACCTGTATCACACTGGCCGCTTTGAGCTTGAGATACCGATACAGTATGTCTGGAGGTAGGTGAGTGCTAGAGACGTGCCCCAAGTGAAGGTCATCGTACGCATACGGCAGGGCGGCTGTGATTATGACATTCTGGTCGTTGAGCTCATCCACCGAGCGCGATTCGGCGTTCGCGGTTTTAACTCTTCTTAAGCCTAAACTTCCCAGCTGCGTGCGTACTTCTTCTGTTCTGCGGTCTGTCTCCCTATGGTAATTCCCATGGACTTGAGGGCTGCCCTAGCCACTTCATTTTCAGTTTCAATAGGAACGTCATACACCTGTGGTTTCATATCGCGGTGATGTTTCCTTAGGCGGATGGCCGCCATGAACTGATTCGCGAAAGACATCTGCATCACTTCAGGAGGGTGTCCCTCTGCCGCAACCAAGTTAGCGATTCTCCCCTTTCCTATGAGGTACACGTTCCTTCCGCTCTTCAGATTGACTTCGTCCACGTTGGGCCTTACCTCTTTCACACTCCTAGCTTTTGAGAGCAGCGTTTTCACATCGATTTCGACGTCGAAGTGGCCAGCGTTCGCCAGGATCGCCCCGTCTTTCATCTTTTCAATCGATTCATATGAGATGACGTTCTTCTGACCTGTCGTCGTGATGAACAGTTCCCCTACGGGTGCGGCCGCTGTGATGCTCGACACCTCAAAGCCATCCAGATGGGCTTCAATGGCTTTTATTGGGTCTACTTCGACTACTGTCACATTCGACCCCATCCCTCTCGCTCTCGTCGCGACCCCCTTCCCGACCCACCCGTACCCAACGACGACCACCCGCATTCCAGCAAGCAAAAGGGAAGTCGCCCTCATTATTCCGTCAAGGCTGCTCTGTCCTGTTCCGTACCTGTTGTCGAAGAGGAATTTTGTTCGCGCATTGTTGACTGCGATAACCGGATACCGTAGCCTTTTTTCCGATTCCAGTGCCATTAGTCTAACGACTCCTGTCGTCGTTTCTTCTGAGCCACCGACAATTCCCTTGGCCATCCCGGTGTGTGCTGCGACATGGAGGTCGGCGCCATCGTCTATCAGTTGATCTGGACGTGCGTTGAGCACCTGTTCTATTGCCCAGCGATACTCCTTCGGGCTCTGTCCTCTCCACGCCCACACCTCTGTCCTGGTCGAGAGGTATGCAGCTATATCGTCTTGAGTCGAAAGGGGGTTAGCTCCAGCGAGTTCAACCACGGCGCCTGCGTTAAGCAGCGTGTCAACCAACACCGAAGTCTCCTTTGTGACGTGGAGGCACACGCCCAGTTTCACCCCCTCAAGCGGCCGAGTTCGAGAGTACTTCTCTGACAGAGTCGTCAGAGTCCCCATATGCTCCTTCGCCCAGAGAAAGTTCCTCTCGCCCAACTTGTCCAGACCTGGGTCCGCGACCTTTGTCATTTACGAACTCTACTGGCTACCTGTGTAAGCAATTTTAATTGTTGCTACCGCTGTTTCGCCGTCACTAACGAATATCTCAGTCTAAAGCTGCCCTGATTGAAATTGGTTGGTGCTAACTTCTCACGGAATTGAACCTTGCCAGCGACTGGACCTCGTATCCAGCAAGTTTCTCCCTCCCTTTCAGGTAGCCCAATTCAGTGACAAACGCGAATCCTGCGACCTTGCCACTCAGTTTCTCGACAAGAACTCCGGCTGCCTTCGCAGTACCCCCGGTGGCCAGTACGTCATCGACGATGAGCACCCTGTCTCCCTTCAAGATGGCGTCGGTGTGAATCTCTAGGCCTTCCTTTCCGTACTCTAACTCGTATTCAACAGTCATCTTCCTTCCCGGGAGCTTTCCCACCTTCCTTGCAGGAATGAAACCGATCCCCAGCCTGTCGGCAATGGGAGCCCCGACAATAAATCCCCTTGCCTCTATTCCTACAATTTTGTCGATGTCCCTGTTCTTCCACATCGCCACAAAGGCGCTGGTCACCTTCCTCTCTAGGCGCCCGTTCACCCAGAGCGTAGTGAGATCCTTGAATGCAATCCCTTTCCTTGGGTAATCCCTAATCGTCCTTACATCGCGCCTGATTTCTTGCTCTAAGGTTATCAAGTGTTCATCCTCGCATTCTCAAGTGCAGAACCGCATCTACAGGTTCTTTCCCGGGGCATGTCGCTAATTATCGCCACTGTCAGTTCTCTAAGCATCGCCATCTTTCTTTCGAACACCTTGATTACTTCGTGATGCGAGACTGGTTTCACATTCGAGTCGCCTTCCAAGCCTGCATCGTAGTCAGTGACCACGGAGATGTTGAGGTAGCAGATCTCCTGCTCCCTCGATAAGACTACCTCAGGATACTGGGTCATGTTGATTACATCCCATCCCTGCGCCTTGAAGAACCTGCTTTCTGCCTTGGTTGAAAACCTTGGACCCTGAATCACAACCACCGTCCCGCCTTCTTGATATTTCATACCGAGCCTTTTCGCCGCCTTGGTAGCAATCTCCCCCATCTGCGGACAGTAAGGCTGGGCTGTGCTAACGTGAGTCGTAGTCGGTCCCGAGTAGAAGGTGTCGTCTCTCCCGGTGGTGAAGTTCACGAACTGGTCGCAGAATACCAGGTCTCCTGGCTCCAACTCCGCCCGGAGGCTGCCAACGGCATTAGGGGCTACTATTCGCTTCACTCCGAGCTGCTTGAACGCGTGAATGTTCGCTTTGTAAGGAATCATATGGGGGGGGAACCGGTGGTCGACGCCATGTCTCGGAATGAATGCAACCTTGACCCCACCTATCTCGGACAAGGTGACATGCGCGCTTGGAGCCCCATAAGGGGTCCTTACTCGCACTGAAACGCTGGACTTCTCGAAAAAGCTGTAGAACCCCGATCCTCCGAAAACGCCTATTTCGGCGCTTTGTTTCACGACCTGCCTTCTCTTTTTATGATATAATCTTTGAAGCGGGAAGCCTAGGGTCCTGTTCCTCCAATGAGCCAATACTCGTTTCCGTCGGGGTCAGCGAACATGCCGTTCACACCCCAGTCTGTTTTTTTAACCTCGCGAGTGAACTTCACCCCGTTGTCCTTCATCTCCTTGGCCTGTTTTGCCGGATCTTCCGCGTAGAAGGCAATGCCTGTGTTCCCTGGTTCGGGCTCTCCTTCGCACAGATGAATCTTCGTCACCGCTCCCTTCGGCCATACTAGCACCCAATGGCCTTCAGTGGAGGCGTCGAATCCGGCCTTCTCCTGGAACCACTTTACAGACTTCTTGCTGTCTGAGACAACAACCGCTACTGAGAATTCCTTCGAAACCATGGAAAGGTCCAACCTGCGCATGCTTTTACGTGTTTTCCACAGAGTTGAAATACCTAGCCAGGTCGAAATTGCTGGATGCCTTATTCGTACGAGGACCTGCTTGTAAGGGCTAGGGAAGGGACCGACAAGGTGGCTAAGAAATCGGGGGCCTTACGGCTAGAGCTGCCGGAACCTGACGTCATTTGGGTCGGAAACAAGACGATATTCCGCAACTACGCCGAATTTCCCAAGTTGATACGCAGAGATTCGGGTAGGGTCCTGATGTATCTTGCAAAGGAGCTGGCCACAGCTGCCTCGATAGACGGCGACAGAGCGATATTCATCGGTCGGAAGGACCGCGACTCGTTTTCCCAACTCCTACAACGTTACGTCAAGGAAGGGGTTCTGTGTCCCGTCTGTGGGAGCCCGGACACGCACCTTGACAGAGACAAAAGGATGTGGTTCATGGTTTGCGAGGCGTGTGGGGCCAGGTCGATTGCGAAGGTGGCATAGGATGGAGTCAAAAGGGTTCGCAGTCAAGTCGTCGGAGTACCGCGGAAGCGTACTGGTCAACGTTTGTGACGAAGAGCTTGTCGGCAGAACAGTCGCCGAGGGCAGGCTGAAGGTCCACCTCTCGAGGGAATTCTACTCAGGAGAGATTGTCGACAAGGGGGAGGCGCTGAGGCTAATCAGGACGTGCTCCATTGTGAACCTTGCAGGAGAGAGGTCGGTCTGGCTCGCCGTCGAGAATCAACTTGGCGCCAAAGAGGCTATTCGTGAGATTGAAGAAGTCCCGTTCCTGATGATCTACAAGTTCTCGGGGTAACCTTCCACCCCTAGCTGCTAGCCTCTCTTGCGAAATTCCTTGAGGAGATCCTTCTGGGTCCCGTTGATGTCTCTTGGAATCTCTATTCCTACCCTGACGTATTCGTCGCCCTTCCCCCAACTTCCCGGTTTAGGAAGCCCCTTCCCCTTTATCCTGAACACTGTCCCTGGCTGAGTGCCATGAGGCACGCTCAACTTCACATCTCCGTACAGAGTTGGAACCGCCAGCTCGGTTCCTAGGATTGCGTCTACCACCCCAACCTTAGTCTCGAAATAGATGTCACTTTCCCGTCGACTGAACTGTCGATGTGGTGCGACGTTTAGCGCGACATAAAGGTCTCCCGGGGGCGCGCCATTCTCTCCAGCATTGCCCTCGCCTCTGAGCCTCAAAGTGAGCCCGTCCTCAACTCCGGCAGGGATGGTAATTTTGATCTTACGGGTCCTCTCGATCGATCCTCTCCCTCGGCATTCTGAGCACTGGGACTCGATTACGTACCCTCTTCCGCCACACTTGTCGCACACCATGACCCTCACGAGTCTCGTGAATCCCGCGGACTGGACTCTTTGTCGCTGACCCGTCCCTCCACAAACAGTGCACCTTTGCGGGGATGTCCCTGGTTTTGCGCCACTGCCGTCGCAGGTCGGGCAAACCTCATCCCTCGGGACTTCGATTTCTTTGCTCGATTCTTGTACCAACTCTTCTAGGTTGACCTGGAGGTTGTAAGTGAGGTCTTCCCCCCTTCCAGACCTTCCGCTGGCCCCACCGCCGAAAAACTGGGCGAACAGGTCGTTGAAGCCTCCGAAGCCCATCCCACGGAAGAATTCGCCGAAATCGGCACCTCTGAAGATGTCTTCCTGGCTGTATCTTTGATAAACTCCTTCTCTACCATACGCGTCATATTGCTGCCTCTTCTCGTCGTCGGAAAGAACGGCGTAAGCTTCAGAGATCTCCTTGAACCTAGCCTCTGCCTCTGGTGACTTGTTCCGGTCCGGGTGGAATTGTAGGGCGAGTTTTCTGTAGGCGGACTTGATCTGCTCCTTGGTTGCCCCTCGTTCTACGCCCAGCACTTCGTAGTAGTCTCTCCCGGCCATCCTCCTCCACCTTTACTTCCCTTCATCTACAACCTTGTAGTCTGCGTCGCTTACCTTTGAATCCCCTGCCGGGCCGCCAGGGGTTGCGGCCTGTCCCTGTGATTTCTGGTACATTGATGCGCCGACATCCTGAAGAACGGTCTTGAGTGTGTCATTTTTCTCTCTTATCTGCGCCACGTCCTTCCCTTCAAGTGCCGTCCGCAGATCCTTGGTCGCGGCGTCGATCCTGTCGATGCTCCCCTTCTCCACCTTTCCTTCCACATCGTGCTTCGTCCTTTCTGCCGTATAGAGGATCGAATCTGCTTCGTTCCTGAGCTCGGCTTCCTCCTTTTTCTTCCTGTCTTGTTCGGCGAACGTCTCGGCCTCCTTCGACAGTCGTTCTTTCTCCTCTTTCGACAGTTTCGTCGAAGCCGTTATCGTTATTCTCGCCTCTTTCCCAGTCCCCATATCCTTCGCGGAGACGGTCAGGAGACCGTTCGCATCGATGTCGAAAGTCACTTCGATTTGAGGGACTCCCCTTGGTGAAGGCGGGATTCCTGACAGGTTGAACATTCCGAGTGAAACGTTGTCGGCTGCCATTGCACGTTCGCCTTGGACAACGTGGATCGTAACCGCTGTCTGGAAATCCACGGCCGTGGTAAAGACCTTGCTTCTCTTTGTGGGGATGGTCGCATTTTTCTCAATTAGATGTTCAGTTATCCCACCAAGTGTCTCGACCCCCAGCGAAAGTGGTGTGACGTCGAGCAACAATATGTCCTTGATCTCGCCAGCGAGAACGGCGCCCTGTATTGCGGCACCTATCGCCACGGCCTCCATTGGGTCAACTCCCCTCTCCGCAGGCTTTCCAGCCACGTCTTCGACGAACTTTCTCACCAGTGGCATTCTCGTCATCCCGCCGATCAGAATCACCTTGTCGACCTGCGCAGGAGAAAGCTTCGCGTCACTCATCACCCTTCGCATCGTTTCCTCTGTCCGGCCGACGATAGGTCTCGCTACTTCCTCGAGCTTCGTTCTAGTCAGTGTAAAGTGCAGGTTCTTTGGGCCAGCGGAGTCGCTTGCGATGAAGGGAAGGTCGACGTCAGTTGATGTAAGGTTTGAGAGTTCGATCTTGGCTCTCTCCGCGGATTCTTTCAACCTGGCCATCGCGGTTCGATCGCTTCGGAGGTCTATCCCAGTCTTTGAGCGGAAATCTTGCAGGAGGACTTCGATTACCGCGTTGTCAACATCCGTCCCTCCTGTCTGTGTGTCTCCTGAGGTGGCGAGGACCTGGAAGACGCCTTGCCCAAATTCCATAATCGTGGCATCGTGAGTGCCTCCACCGAAACTGAAGACAAGGATTTTCATCTCCTTCTCTGATTTGTCTAGTCCGTACGCCAGGGACGCGGCGGTCGGTTCGTTGATTATTCTCACAACCTCGAGCCCAGCTATCTCGCCGGCGTCTTTGGTGGACTGGCGCTGGTTGTCGTTAAAGTGGGCTGGGACGGTAATGAC
>CAZHNH010000032.1:0-12669 GCA_964533695.1 uncultured Nitrosopumilales archaeon
TGCGTTGAGCTCTTTCTCGTCCACGGAGAAGCAAAGAAGGTCACTGCGATGAGCAAGGCTTTCCAAGCCCAAGACAAAATGAAGAGCTCGAAACTCATCAAGATCTAGCCGAGGAACAAGCCAATCGTGGCTGAAGGCTCAAAGCCTCTGTGGTGGGGCAAACTTAGGGAAAGGGTTGAACTGTTGGGCTTCGTCTATCGTATGCATGGCGGTGTCCTCTCAGCCATGAGGGAATTCTTGAGCGAGTTGGACGGGACAGGAGACCTAGTTCACATCAAGCGTGAAGTCTCTACAAAGTTCGAAGCAGCCGCATTGGCAAAGAAGTTGGACGGGAAGCCCGTAATCTTCGAGTCACTCAGGGAGGCTGATATGTACATGGTCGCCATGGGCGTCTGTGGGACCAGGAGAAATGTAGCCAGAGCCCTCGGGGTAACGGAAGACGCGTTACTCAAACGGATCATCAAGGCCATTGAGAACCCAAGCACGGTCCGGCTGACGAATGACGCTCGATGCCAAGAGGCGGTCGAGGACACGGTCGACCTGCGATCAATCCCAATCCTCACGTATTGTGAAAGGGATGGGGGACCTTATGCGACCGCCGGCATAGTAGTAGCAAAAGACATGGAATATGGCTACAACGCGAGCTATCACAGACTCATGGTCATTGGAAAGGATAGCTTAGCCATCAGGATTCTGCCGAGACATCTCGATGAATTCGTCAAAAGAGGAGACCGGGAGGTAGCTATCTCGTTCGGCAATCATCCTGCGTTCCTCTTCGCTGCGGCGGTGTCCTGCGAAATCGGGAAGAGCGAACTGGCAATCGCCAGCAGTCTCCGGGAGGCGAGGTATGCGAAGTGCACTACAAACGAGAGCATAGTACCAGCGAATTGTGAACTCGTGCTCGAGGGAACAATAACGGATGAACTCGTCGACGAGGGACCTTTCCCTGACATCACGGGGGCCTACGACATAGTGAGAAAGCAGAGAGTCGTCAAGGTCAAGCGTGTGACACGCAGGCACGAACCAATCTATCAGGCGATCCTCCCTGCAGGTGCAGAGCATCGGATTCTGATGGGGATGCCGAGAGAGGCCACAATCTACCGCGAAGTCAGCAAAGTGTGTCAGTGTATGGACGTGTGTCTTACTGCCGGAGGATCGTCATGGCTTCATGCGGTCATCAAGATAAGGAAGGCAAACGAGGAAGACCCGAAAAATGCCCTCGAAGCAGCCTTCAAGGGACATCCTAGCCTGAAGCACGTTGTCATTGTCGACGAAGACATTGACATTAGCGACCCCAACGCCGTCGAATGGGCGCTGGCGACCCGAGCCCAATTCGACCGCGACCTGATCCTTATGCCCGGCGAGTACGGCTCCTCACTGGACCCGTCTGCCGACCAAGTCACGAGGAAGACATGCAAAGTCGGGGTAGACGCCACTATGCCACTTGAAGGACCCAGAGAAGGGTTCGCGAAGGCTAGGATACCAGGAGAAGACCATCTGATGCTTGAAGACTACTTGGGATGAAGCTTGAATGAAGCTATCACAGACTGAGTCGTCTATGTTGGCGGGAAAGGAGGGCCGCGCCACACAGAAGTGTATGGAAATTCTGGTTGCACTAGGCGAGATCTATGGCGCTGACCGACTGATCCCCGTTTCAAGCGCTCAGGTGTCGGGGGTCTCGTACAAGAACCTCGGTGATGCCGGAATCGAGTTTCTGGATGAGCTCGCGGTAGATGGTCGGGCACGCGTGAAATCCACTCTCAATCCTGCAGGCATGGACCTGTCAAGTTGGAAGGAACAGCGGATCAACGAGGAATTCGCACGCAAGCAGCTTGAAGTTATCGGGGCTTACACGAGGCTCGGATTGGAACCTGCGTGCACCTGCACCCCATACTTAGCCGGGAACCTACCAGCTTTCTCTGAACACATCGCCTGGAGCGAGAGTTCTGCAGTTGTGTACGCCAACTCTGTCCTCGGAGCGAGGACCAACCGAGAAGGGGGACCTAGTGCTCTAGCCGCAAGCCTTACGGGGAGGACGCCCTACTACGGCTACCATCTCGACGAAGGTAGGACACCTACCTTGAGGGTGGAAGTGAGTGCTCTGCTAGAGTCCCCAGAGGACTTTTCGGCGATGGGTTACTACGTGGGAAAAGTCGCGAGGAACGGTGTCCCTTACTTCAGGGGAGTTGAATCCGCAGGTCTCGAGGATCTGAAGACATTGTCGGCTGCCCTCGCGAGCTCGGGAGGAGTGGCGATGTTCCACATGGAGGGGATTACGCCAGAAGCAAATATGGCCCCAAAGCAATCGATGGATTCTCTTTCGTTCGACTCTGGTGACCTCCGAAACGCGAGAGAGACGCTGAGCGACTCAGGGCAGCCCGACTTCATTGCGGTGGGTTGTCCGCACTGCTCGCTGACGGAGCTGGCGACAATCGCTCAAAGGCTAAAGGGGCGCACCCTCAAACGAGAACTCTGGGTCTGCTGCAGCCGTGCCGTTAAGGAATTGGCTGACAAGACTGGATATTCGAGAACAATAGAAGCCAGTGGGGCGAGACTTGCGTGTGACACGTGCATGGTGGTTGCCCCAATCGAGTCGATGGGGTTCACTGTTGTTGCGACCAACTCCGCCAAAGCTTGTCACTACCTCAGAAACAACGGACTCAGAGTCCGATTCCTTCCACTCGAGAAGTGCCTCGAGGAGGCCATGTAGACAAAATGAAGCTTGTTGGGAGGGTAATCTACCGTGGAAATGCCGAGGGAAAGGCCTTGGTTACAAGTCAACCTCTCTCTTTCTATGGTGGCGTCGACCCTGCCACTGGCAAGATTGTAGAGAAGGGCCACGAACTAGCTGGCGAGTCGATCGTTGGAAGGATATTGGTATTTCCCAACGGAAAGGGTTCCACAGTAGGCTCGTACATCCTCTACAGGCTCAGGAGTAGCGGTCTCGCTCCAGCGGCAATAATCAACAGAGAGTGCGAGACTATCGTCGCAGTCGGCGCCATAATATCGAGCATCCCGTGCGTAGACAAGATCGAGCTTGGAAAAATCGCGCCTGGCGTTCGAGTCAGCATCGACGGCGCTTTGGTGCAACTCTGATACCCACAAGCGACTTGAGTGGTCAAAGTACCCGCACGGACTTTGTCCTGGCATCTCAACGAGATTAATGTCTGCCGGAGGCTGTACCTGGTCGTCCCGTCTTCGGTTCATTCCAAGGTAGGTTAAGGTCAGTCGCTACACCAAGCAAGTCGAGTGTCTTTCCTGCAACTTCGTCGATTATCTCTTCCACAGTCTTTGGCCTCCTGTAGAACGAAGGCATGGCAGGAAGAACCACTGCTCCAGCTCGGGTCACGGCAGCCATGTTCTCGATGTCAATAAGGGAAAGTGGAGCCTCCCTCGCAACTAGTACAAGGCGCCTCCTTTCTTTCAGCGACACTGCAGCTGCCCTAAGCAAGAGGTTATCGGAGTACCCGCTTGCTACACCTCCTAGGGTTTTCATGCTGCAAGGAATTACGGCCATCCCGTCGGTACGGAAAGACCCACTTGCGATTTTGGATGTGACGTCGTCGAATCTGTGAGCCGTAGTGGCCAGATTTTCAACTTCAGACTCGCTGTAATCAGTCTCCAGACGAATCGTCTCTCGGGCGGCGTCGCTCAGAATCAGATGTGTCTCCACATGGATACCCTTCAGGACCTGCAGAGCACGTATACCATAAGCGACCCCGCTAGCTCCCGAGATTCCGATAACGAGCCGCACGTGTTAACCGACCTAGCTCAACCTTAAGGACATTTCCACGATAATCGCCATCGAGTTGCGGTCCTGTTGCGTTACGGATATTAACGACAGGACTTGCACAACTACTTTGATGAAGTTTCTGTTCGTAACGGACGAAAGCCTGTCGGCAGACCTCGCCTGGCAACTCAAGAAAGAAGGACATGAAGTTAAGATGTACTGCCGGGGTCAGGCTGAGAAAGATGTAGGCTCTGGATTCTTCGAAAAGGCGGATGATTGGGAACCACTCAAGGACTGGGCGGAGGTTGTCATCTTTGACGACATTGGTTTTGGTTCCAAGGCAGAGCAACTGCGTAGCGAAGGCAAACCCGTCGTCGGAGGTTCGGTCTATACTGACAAGCTCGAACTGGATAGGGAGTTTGGACAGTCGGAGCTTAACCTCCAGGGAGTGGTCATTCTCCCGAGCTGGAATTTCACCTCATTCGACTCGGCTATCGAATTCGTCAAGTCCAACCCAGACCGCTATGTGCTGAAGCCTAGCGGAAAGGCACAGAATGAAAAAGAGTTGCTGTTCATCGGTCAGGAAGCAGACGGAAAAGACGTGCTCCAAGTGCTCGAACACTACAAGGCGAACTGGTCCAAGAAAATCAAGGAGTTTCTAATTCAGAAATATGCCGAAGGGGTGGAGATCGCAGTGGGAGCGTTCTTCAACGGCAAGGACTTCGTACTGCCGCTGTGCGTGAACTTCGAGCACAAGAGGCTCTTCCCTCACGAGCTCGGACCTAGCACAGGCGAGATGGGCACTTCGATGTACTGGACTAGGGCCAACCCTGTCTTTGAGAAGACACTGTTAAAGATGAAAGAGAAACTTGCGGAGAGCAAGTACGTTGGATACATCGATATCAATTGCATAGCGAACGGAAAGGGAATCTGGCCCCTGGAATGGACCTCGAGGTTTGGCTATCCCACCATTAGCATTCAGATGGAGGGAATCACGAGCGAGTGGGGGGCATTCCTCTATGAACTCGCACAGGGGAAAGATGCGCAGCTGAAAACAAAGAAGGGATACCAAGTCGGTGTCGTGGTCACGATACCTCCGTGGCCCTTCGAAGACGATAAGGCATTCAAGAAGTACTCCGAGGGCGCCACTATACTCTTCAGGCGCCAATCGTTGGATGGGATACACATAGGCGAGGTAAAGCTTGAAGAGGGGGACTGGCATATTGCCGGGAACTCAGGGTACGCACTAGTTGTCACAGGGTCGGGCGCAACAATGGCAGATGCAATCGAAAAAGCATACCAGAATGTCACGAATGTGATGATTCCGAATATGTTCTACAGAGACGACATTGGGCACAGATGGACGCACGACAGTGACATGCTTCTCAGTTGGGGCTACATCTGAACCTTTTCCAGCATCGCCTGCTAATGCCTATCCTGTTCTGTTCCGGTTCTTGCGTAGACTAACTAAGTAGTAAGCACTTAGTATGACAATCATAGCTTCCATCCCTGAGCCTATGATGAAAATTGCCGACGGCACGAAAAGCCCTTCCTGAATGAACTCCCAATGCGTCGATTGTGGGAGTGAAGCGCTCAAACCCAGAACCGAAAGGAGAAGCCCTATGCAGAACGAGGCAGTAGGTTTGATGAAGGTAAGAAAGCTGTCAATGGAGAAACACGCCCAACCGACACAGATGATCTCGAACACGCCAAAAGGTACGACTGAGTGGATTTCAAGCAGTAATGCGATCCCGAGCAGAGTTGAGGCTACGATGAGAGCCTGGATCGTCCTGGCAATGCAAGTCACGGTCCTAGCGCAATTTCCTGGAGTTATTTGAAATTGTGGTGCGACAATTCTAGCAGTCAGTGACCCCGTCCTAACGCGCGAGATTACTCTGGCAGTTTCCTCAAAGTCTCGCCACGCGTAGCGGTGACCCTGGACTGCCTCGAGGAGAGAAGGCGCTTCATTTTTGGCCCGAGCGAGTCGAAAACGGCAGCAAGGTTGTATCCTGTACCGCTGAACGCGTGTCTCTCCTTCGGAGTGTAGACCTCGACCGAGACCTCGTACCGTGCGTGATCTTTCGACGCTTTCTTCGACTTCACGACGGCCCTTATCTCCTCAACGAAGGGAAACACCCTACAGAGCTCGGAGGACAGCCTCTCGAACTTCATCTTAGCTTCAGCCGCTTCCGCAGGTTCGTCTGGAAGACCAACAATGTAGAAGGGGGGGTCCTTGGAATGATCGGATGACATGAACGGCGAATGGGCGCGCCGGACGTAGTTATTATGGATTATGCAGGGGCGTTCGTCGGGGAGCTTATCCGAAGATGCCAATGGAGCACTGGAGTCACCCTGCCCAAAATGCGGTCTTCAGAAACAGCAACCCGGAGTGACAATCGCATGGTACTAGAAGCAGGTCTAATCCTGAGCAGCTTCACTTAAGCCGAGTATGCCTGGCAATCCGGCGATGGTGCGTATCACGTAGTCAGCCCCTTCCGCCAACAATGAGTCCACGCCGTAGTTCCCGGACGAAATCGCGACAATCCTGATGCCTGCCTCCTTCGCGGCGATTATGTCGTACTTGGAGTCCCCCACGTAGACCACTCTGTTCTTGGGGATGCCGAGCATCGAGATGGCCATCGTTATCCCATCCGGTCTCGGCTTCATAGCGGCAACATCGTCCCTGCACAGAACGAACTCGAAGCAGCTTTGCAGTTCCGCCCTATCGAGGATGGCCATCGCGGCTCTCCTCCCGCTGTTGGTGAGAACGCCGAGACGGACTCCCCTTGATTTCAGATAGTCCAATGTCTCGCGCGTATCGGGGAATACTTTGGTCTCACTGCTTGTCGCAATCTCCGAGGCGTCAAGAATTGTGTAAAGCATCGAACGCACCGCGTTGAAACTCGCACTTGCCTTCCCAGTTTCGATTTGCTCCCTGGCAGCGTCGACCATCGTCTGTGTAGGCGTCGTCTGGTCCAGTTCAGACGTGTCAAACCCACGGTTCGAAAGCTCCGAGATAATCGATTGCCTTGTCCCCTTTACATCAAACTTGAATGCAACCAGCGTTCCGTCCAGGTCGAATACGGCTGCCTCCACTTTCACGGGCTAAATCTTCTTCTTTGCGAAAAGTATCAGAATGGCCAACCCCGCCAGGCCGATGGCAACTATGAGTATGGCGAGCGCCTCGAGTGTGCCACTGCTTGCCGTAAGAGCTGGGAGCGAAGAGTACAACCCGGCAAAGCGTTCGGCCCCGGTTCTTATTTATCCCTTCCCAAGCACTGGGTCAAACTCGCTCTTTCATCGCTGTTCTTCTTCGGGACACAAGGAGAGCGCAGGGGAGAATTCAGGAAATCGTGTGCCACCCAATTGGTTCCTAGCCGGGTCCCAGTTGACAAATAAGGAAAGAGATGTGTGAAATCATTAATTAATTTGCCCCAATCGAACCTCGCGTGAAGCCGAGCCTTACCTGTTACGGCGGAGTGGGCGAGATAGGCGGGAACAAGTTTCTACTGGAAGACAGGGGAACAAAGGTGTTCCTCGACTTCGGAACAGGCTTCGCAGATGGAATCGAGTTCTACGACGGGAGCATCAAACCTCGAGATGTGAACGGCGCGGGAGACCTCTTTGAATTCGGTCTTCTTCCACAGATTCCTGGACTCTACTCGGAGAGGGCATTGCAAAACACGTCTCTGAGGCACGCTTCCCCTGAAGTAGACGCCGTTGTCCTTTCGCACTATCACTGGGACCATATGGGCAGGATTGCCCACGTCGATCCCCGCATTCCAGTCTACTGCGGCGAGACCACGGAGTTGATCCACCGGGCTTCCAGCGAATCGTCAGGATCTCCCCTCGATGACCATGAACTCAGGACTTTCAGAACGGGAATGAAGTTCAGAGTCGAACAGATGGAGTTCACCCCAGTCCATGTCGATCACTCGATTCCCGGCGCATATGGGTTCATCATTCAGACGAGCGAGGGCACTGTCGCCTACACGGGCGACTTCCGCTTCCATGGCAGGGCGGGCTCCCTGACGGACGACTTCGTGATGGAGGCACGCACGTCTGCGCCCGATCTTCTCTTGACAGAGGGAACGCGCGTCAACGCCACAGACCCTCAGAAAGCGAATCCGAGTGAGACATCCGTCTTCGAGGAGACAAGGAGGATGGTCAGTGATAGCAGGAATCTCGTTCTCTCGACCTTCAGGGGAAACGACGTGGACCGGATCAATACCTTCTACCGGGCCGCGCGGACCTGCGATAGGAGGCTTGTTGTATCGATGAGGACCGCGCTGCTTCTGGAAAGGCTCAGGAGCGACAGAAAGCTGAGGGTGCCGAGGGTCGGAAAGGACGTGGGAGTATACCTCAGACGGAAGAAGAGCGGTAGGCTTGACGATAGAGACTATTACCCGTGGGAGAGGCCATTCATCAAACACGGCATTTCGGCTGCAGAAGTCAGGAAATCGCAAGGCAAGCTCTTCCTCCACCTTGAGGTCTGGAACTTCCCTGAGCTGATCGACATAAAGCCAGACCGCGGAGGTACATACATCCATTCAGCCACCGAGGCTTTCAACGAGGAGGGCGAACGTGAGGATACCGTCGTCCGCAATTGGATTGACCACTTGGGGTTCACCTACCATCAAATCCACGCTTCCGGGCACGCCCCGATGGAGGAGGTTGGGAGACTTGTGGCAGCCATAGGGCCGAAGACCGTGGTTCCCATCCACACGGAGCACCCGGAGCTCTTCAGAGAGTTCCGAGAAGGCGCCCCGAGGCGGTTAGTAATTCCGAGGAAGGACGCACCTCTCCCGATTATGAGCTGAAGTAGACCAACTTTCCCAATAGATGCCCAACAACCAACAGGTGTGCCGGACGACGCGCGGACTCAGCTGAAATGCAAAAATACGGTCTCCCGACGCTCTACGTCATTGAATCTCGAAGAAGGCAAACATCTCGCCGAAGACGCAGTTTCGAAAGCGCTTTCCGCAGGAGCGAGCTACGCTGAGGCTCGGCTTCAAAATGAGCGCTATAGACAGTACCTCCTGAAGAACGGCGAGTCACAGCCGTCACTTTTCGGGGAAGGATATGGCCTGGGGATTCGCGTAATTTCGCATGGGGCGCTCGGTTTCGCGGCGACAAACGAAATGAAGGCAGGGACGGTCAAAGAGCTGGCGAACAGGGCGGTGAAGCTTGCCAAGGCGTCAGCCCCAGTCCTCGAGAGGAAGATAGTCTTCGACTCCGCAAAAGCCGTCAAGAAGAAGTGGGCAGCGCCGGAGAAGGTGAAGCTGGAGAACGCGGATGCCACGTGGCTTAGGAAGATTCTGCTCGAGATTGACAACAGGATCGCGGGGAGCAAGGCCGGGGTAAAGCTCCCAGGGAGATTCCTCGGACTTGGGGCTGATCTAGAGGAGAAGTACTTCGTGAACAGCGACGGAACCAAGATAGAAGCGAGGCTGCCACGCATAGGATTCTTCGGTTCGCTCACGGCTGTCGAAGGCGGCGCGATGGCCCAGAGGTTCATTCAACAGGGGGAGACTGGCGGGCTTGAGGTCGTTGAAAGGGTAAGACTTCTTGAGAAGGTGGAAACAGAGGCTAGGACGATGGGGAAGGTTCTGAAATACGCGGGCAAGCCACCCACGGACACCATCGACATCGTTTTGAGCCCGGAGCTATCGGGGATAGCGGCCCACGAGTCCGTGGGGCACCCACAAGAAGCCGATAGAGTCCTCGGCCGAGAGGGCGCGCAAGCAGGAGAATCATACCTCAAGTCAGATAGCTTGGGGCGAAAGATCGGAAGCCCTGAAGCCAACGTCAGCGATGACCCCACATTGCTTCACTCAATGGGTTACACCCCTGTCGATGACGAAGGCGTGTTGGGTAAGAAGAGAAGGCTGATCAAGAACGGTGTCGTCAACGAGTTTCTGCACAATCGGGCTACGGCAAAGGAGTTTGGCGTGACCAGCAACGGAGCGTCAAGGGCCGTCTCCTTCGACAGAGAGCCGATCATCAGGATGTCGAACACTTTCGTTGAGCCGGGAGACTACACGACAAATGAGCTCATCCACGAGGTTAAGCACGGCGTCTTCTTCAAGACCTTCACCGAATGGAACATCGATGACAAGAGGTTCAACCAGAGGTACGTCGCGCTAGAAGCATACCTCATCGAGAGAGGGGAAGTCAAAGGCATGGTGAAAGCGCCCGTCCTTGAAATCACAACGGCGAAGCTCTGGGGAAGCGTGAAAGCCAGAAGCAAGAACATGGAATTCGAAGCCGCGACCTGCGGCAAAGGGGACCCACAACAGGGCGCACCGGTCTGGACAGGCGGACCTGAGACCCTCCTTACAGGGATAAGACTCGGAGCAAGGTGAGAGAATGGACCTCGAATCACTAAACGAAGTCGCAGTTTCGGAAGCAAAGAAGCTAGGGGCAGACGACGCTGTCGCGCTGACCGCGCGGATGAAGGACAGGATGATCAGATTCGCAAACAACACCGTCACCACCACGAACCAGGTCGAGGAGACGGAGCTCACCGCCTACTTGGCCCACCGAAGAAGGCGTGCGATCGCGTCGACTTCGAACCTTGAATCCGCCAATATCAGGAAATTCGTCCGAGACCTGTTTGACTCTCTGAGGGATTTGCCAGAGTCAGAATATGCACCGCTACCAGGAAGAGCGTCGAAGCATGCTCGTAGTTCGCTAGGTGTTGATAAGAAAATTGAGGAAGTGGGGGAGCGCCTTCCTGAGTTCGCCAAGGCAGCCATAGACGCGTCCGTTGAGTCAGGGGGCAAGAGATCTGCAGGAGTAATCGACGCAGTGAGTGTTTCGACTGCGCTGCTTGCTTCCACCGGGACTAAAGGTTCGGATGAGCGCTCTTCCATCACGCTGAACATACGGTCCTTCGCAGAGAAGGACGCGAGCGGGCACGGGCTGAGCTGCGCATCGACGCTTACGGGGTTTGACCCGGAGGAGGCGGGAAGGAAAGCTGGGAGCGATGCGAAGAGAATGAGGGACGCGACAGAGCCAGAAGCAGGAAGTTATCAGGTCTTACTCAGCCCGACGGTGGCTTCCAACCTCGTTGAGATAGTAGGCATGGCTGCCTCAGCCTTCTCGATTGACGCAGGCACGTCGTACCTCGTGGAGAAACTGGGGAAGAAAGTGGCCTCCGAGTCCTTTAGTCTGACAGATCATGGAACGGTCAAAGGCGGCCTAGGTGGGAGAGTCTTCGACGACGAAGGGGTTCGGACAAGGTCGACTCAGATCGTCCACAAAGGTGTTCTCGAGACATACCTCCACAACCTGACGACCGCTCAGAAATGGAAGACTGAAAGCACGGGAAACGCAGGTTTCGTCACTCCTCATGGCTGGAACTACGAAGTGGGCGCAGGGGACTCATCATACGACGAGATGGTGGGCGAGATGAGAAGAGGGATCATCCTGACTAGCAACTGGTATACTCGTTTCAAGAACTACAGGACGGGTGAGTTCTCCACGGTACCAAGGGACGGCGCGTTCCTTGTGGAGAATGGAGGGGTGAAGCGGCCACTCAAAGGAATGCGCACAGGAGACGACCTACAGAGACTGTTCTCCTCGGTGCAACTCGTCTCCAAACACCGGGAATGGATAGAGTGGTGGGAGGTCGATACGCCCACTCTTTGTCCGTGGATTCTGGCCGATGGCGTGAAGATTACCAGGGCATACGAGTGACAACGGCCCCTGACTGAATTCAGGAAGTGGCCGCTTCAGAATTACCTCGCGCCTCATCGGCCGTGTGGCTTTGCAGGGCCAGCGCTTCTGCCCACTGAGGTCGAGACCATTATTCGTCCTGCCTGTATGAAAAAGCTCAAAGACGCACGCTTCCGTACGTCAAACCATGTGGAAGAACGTCAAGACCGAGTTTTCGAGACAGGTCGTTCGTCCAGACGTCGTCCGAAAGATGCTGGAGTGCGGGATGAGAATCTCCGACGACATGAAGATCTATGTTGACGACGTCGAGGTCGATTACACTGCGATCGCAAGGGCGGTTGACGTGGACAGACGCGTCGTCAAGCAGACGGTTGAACAGATACGAAAGAGCGAGAACCTCTTCTCTCTGTTCGCGAACATCAGGCCATTAGGGGCCAGCCTTGCCGGCATAGTTTCGCAGCTGGGTTACAGCGCGATAATTATTGAGGGAGACCCTAGGTCTCCTGGGGTGATGGCTGCGGTCGCGGAGATCCTCTCCCGGAACGGAACGGTAGTGAGACAGGCCCTTGCGGACGACCCCGACATGGTGAGCGATGCAAAAATGACGCTCGTTGTCGAGGGACACCTGTCAGGGCAGACCATCGCCGAGCTAAACGACCTTCCAGTAATCAAGAGCCTGAAGATTCTGAAATAGAATGACAACGCGTTTTGACGTCGCCGTAATGCACGACTTCTTCGTCGACAGGCTTGTGCGAGCAAAACGAATCTCTTCCTTCGCGGCTTCTCTAGACAGAAAGGCGCGCCAGGGCGGAGGGGGAATTCATGGCGTCGCGCAGCAGGACATCAAAGGTGGGAACGCTGTCAATCTTGCTCATGCGCTTGCGAAGCTCGGGCTCAGAACGCTTCTGATCACGCACAGCGACACCGCCCACGAACGCATCCTGCTACAGCCGTTCGAAGCTCTGAACGCGGAGGTCAGGGTAAAGCGGAAGCCGCCCGGGCTGACCGTGGCCATCGAGGGCGAAGTGAACGTCATGCTCGGTCATTTGGGAGGGGCGGGGGATTTCGGACAGAGTCTCTTGACCGAAGTGGACTGGGAAGCCCTGCGCGGGGCCAGGGTCGTGTGCTCTGTGAATTGGGCGGCAAACAAGAGAGGGACACAGCTCCTCTTGGGTCTCCGCGAAAAGCTCGGGAGTCGGGCCGTGCTGTTCTTCGACCCCGCAGATTTCAGAGACAGGGCGGAGCAGTTCGCCGTCCTT
>CAZHNH010000033.1:0-5700 GCA_964533695.1 uncultured Nitrosopumilales archaeon
ACGACCATCCATCCGATGCTCACAAATTCCACCTGTACGCCGGCACTGATCCTCCCTTGTCTCCAAGAGGCATGAGCGGTGTCGCAGCAGCACGAGATGCAGTTTGAGCATGCGGCTGGAGTTTGGCAGGGCGCACAAGACCTTTCATCACATCCGCACGCTTGGCATGCGGACGAAGATACCACAGAGACCATTAGGAGAGCCATTGGTCTTGGT
The DNA here is from genome assembly GCA_964533695.1 of uncultured Nitrosopumilales archaeon. Lineage (GTDB taxonomy): Archaea > Thermoproteota > Nitrososphaeria > Nitrososphaerales > Gagatemarchaeaceae > UBA183. The sequence goes on from CAZHNH010000033.1 coordinate 217, forward strand.
GTCCGCTTTTATTTGCTTGACGCAATCAGATGCTTGTATAGATCAGAGCGATGTTCAGCGCCACTATTGCTGTTCCGACAACCATCGCTACGATGGTCATCATCCTCCGGTTCACGAACGACCCCATTACCTTCTTCCTACTGGTGTACCAGATTAACGGGATCATCGGGAGGGGAATCAGTATGCTCAGGAAGACCTGACTGTAAAAGAGGAGTGCTAGCGGGCTAAACCCTAGGAGGATGCAGGCCGTAGTAGGGATGACGTTGATGAACCTCGTGATGATTCTCCTAAGATATGGATTCACTTTGGCCCCGAGAAGCCCGACCATGACTTCCTGTCCCGCCAAGGTTCCGACTACGGATGAGGCGATTCCCGAGGCAAGAAGCGTCAGCGCGAAGACAATGGCCGCTAGAGAGCCGAACAGGGGCTTCAGTATGTTGAATGCGTCGCTGATTTGCTGCACGCTCGTGTATCCGTTGCCATAGAACGCGGCGGCGGCCATAACGAGGATAGCGACGTTCACACAACCTGCGATTGCGAGGATGACGACGTTTTCCCTGAGATGAAGACGAAGTAGCTTCCTCTTAGGTGTACCTTCGACATCCGTGATTCCCCACCTGTTTAGCTTGCCTGCGGTCAATGAGGAATGAAGCCAGAGGACGTGAGGCATGACCGTCGCACCGACGATTCCCACGACTGTCAGGACGCTGCTCCCGGATATCGCTGGCGAAAAAGAATGGATAGCGATTTGCTGCAGATTCGGTCCGACAATCAGGAGCTCGTAGAGGAACCCAACTGCGATTATCGAAACGAAGACCATGAAGAAATACTCGACCACACGGAACCGATTGCTTGTCAACGCCAGGAGGATGACTACATCCGCCGCTCCGAAGATACTTGCATACAGGAGCGGTATGCCGAAGAGGATGTTCAAGGCAATGACAGTTCCCAGATATTCAGCCAAGTCTGTCGCCGCTATAGCGAGTTCCGCCGCGAGCCAATAGGACACTATGCGGCCTCTAGACCTTAGCGAACCTTTGATCAGTTCGGAAAGGCTGCTCCCAGTCGCGATTCCGAGCTTCCCAGAGAGGTATTGGAGCACCATGGCGAAGATGCTCGCCATCCAGACCGCCCAGACGAGGTCGTAATTGAAAACCGACCCTCCCGCCACATCAGTCCCGAAATTCCCTGGATCGATGTAAGCTAGACTGACGATGAGCGTCGGGCCTAGATACACAAGAAAGTCCCGGAGGGAGATATGAGGGGAGTTCTTTCGTTCCTCAGACACTTCAGGTTTTTGTTCCTGTGCGGGTTGCCTGAAGCTTCTGTCGGGGGGTCCGCTCAACTAGGTTCTTGTATCGTCGACGGACCGAGCGTATTTAAGCTTAGACGACTCTAACATAGTTATAGGCGCCACCTTTGTCTAGACAGTCCTAATCACTTTGGGAGAGCCATTTGGTGAACGCTTTTAATGTGGATACCACTTTCAGCGCCGTCGAGGGCGAGTCTCCGGAGTGGACCAGATAGAGCAGCAGGAGGAGATGTCGAGGCTAGAGGACTACCTCGAAGTAATCTACCACCTGATTCACGAGAAGGGCTACGCCAGCACAGTTGCCATCGCGGAGAGTCTCCGGGTCAGACCTCCCACCGTCTCCAGCATGCTTCAGAGGCTTGCCGCGAAGGACTATCTTGTACACGAGCCATATCGAGGCATGCGGCTGACCGAGAAGGGAGCGAAGGTCGCGAAATCAGTCATCTCGAGGCATGCTATCGTGTCTGAACTGCTGACGATGCTCGGCGTGGACGAAAATGTAGCATATCAGGATACGGAGGGAATAGAGCATCACATTCAGCCTGTGACCATCAAGAAGATAGAGGGACTGGTTGGCTTCCTCCGCAAGAACCCGAAGATGTTGCGGGCGATAAGAGAGCACACCGAAAAGTGAGAAGTCGAACAGCGAAACATCGTCAAGTGTGGCGATAGAGCTGCAGCGCCTCTGTCAGCCGCCGACGCGTTTCGGGGGTGTACGGCTCGAGTTGAAACATGATGTGCTGAATGCCAAGTTCCTCGTAGCCCTTCATTGCGGAGGCTATCTCTTTCGCAGTGCCAGTAAGAGGACTTGGGAAGAAGCTCGGCTGGTCTGCGAGGAGGTCAGGGAACCAGAGGCCAATGAACGCGGTAATCCCGATCGTCGCCGGATCGCGTCCGACCTCCTGACATGCAGTCCTGATCATGGCGAGGCGCTCTTTCATTGTTTCGGGTCTTCCCATGTATCCCGTATTCCAGAGGTCGCCGTAGAGAGCGGCCAACTTTAACATGCGCGGGCCCTCGGCTCCCACCAACAGAGGGGGTCCTCCTGGCCTTGGACCTAGCGGGACTATGTGACAGTCTGGTGCCTGATAGTAGCTGCCCGAGAAATCCACTTGTCCATCACGCAGAAGTGGCTTAAGGATCTGCAGGGCCTCCTCAAAGCGGCCTACCCGGTGGTCAAACGGGAGTCCGAACGCCTTGTACTCTGGCTCATTCCAGCCTGCTCCGACCCCAAGAATGATTCGCCCGTGACTAACTTCGTCCGCCGTGATGGCCATTTTAGCCAGTATTGCTGGATTACGAAACGAATTGCACAAAACCAGCGTTCCGATTTCCACCCTCCTGGTCGCCTCGGCTAGCGCCGAGAGCAAGGTCCAGCACTCCCATATCCCTCGGATCGGTTCGCCAGGCTTGTGATATAGGAGGTGGTCGGCTAGCCAGATGCTGTCGAATCCGTCTGTCTCGGCTCGCTGGGCAATCGCCTTTATTGAATCGTACGAACGTGCTCTATTGTCATAACGGTCGTTCGCGGTGAACAACAACAGTCCGATTTTCATGTCTATACGTTCAACGTCCTTCCCACCTGGACTTTCGGGCTCCCTGAAAAATCTACGCCGTCAGAACTCTCAATTCGACAGAGTATTTCGAAACTGATAGTAGTCGTGGCAGTAAGACTTTGGCCACATCAGGTGAAGAGCTTTTTGCTTCGTCGAAGATGTCTTTTCTTTTGCGCTTTCGGCACTCGATGCCGAAGTCTTGGGGGTCTCTTGGGTCGCCACCGTGATTAAGATTGAACAATTTGCCTGGCCTGACCAACGACAAAGCAACAAATTTAGACACCGCACAGGAACGGAAGAACTTGAGACGACCTAGAAATCTTGTTCCAGTTTCGCTGTCGAATTGTGCATTGGATTCGATGCCCAGCCAAGGTTGCGCCAAATCCATCACTTCTACCACTGACTGAACCACCAATGGCGCAGGGAGAGCATGACCACCGCAATTCTGCAGTAAATGCTCGCACCCATGAGCCAGGAAGGGACGCCGAATGAGAAGAACCCCCCATTGAAAGTGAACAGTGTAGTGTTACCGTAGAGCCCGAATTGATGAGCATACCAATCGAGCAAGTTCACATGGAAGCCGAAGTAAGCGTTTCCGACCACAAAACAACCCAAATCATTGCCAAGAGAGGCGAGCAGGCCGAGGGACAAGGCCAACTCCCAATCTTTCCTCCCCTGAATTACCAATAGGACCCCGAAAGGGATCATGTAGGCGATTATGACCCAGACGTGATAAGCCGGAACGATGTAGATGTAGGCCCCGCCGTTGAATAGGTCTATCCAATTGACGAAAACGATGCCATAGAACAGCGCGAAGACGACTAGCTTGAGGAGGGTCAGCTGCCTCGGGTTGGCCGGTCCTAGGCCAGAGAGAACCGCTTCAGCCCCACTTACGAGGACAGTAAGGGCGAGGAGCTCGACTAACGTCAGAAGGGCCACTCCTCTGGCAATCTCGACAATGACTGCGAGGAGAACCATTGCGATTCCGATCGCGAGAGAAGAGCTCCTTAGCCACCTAGGTGGACCGCGCCCCAATGAGTGAAGCATCCTTCCCAGCCCCTGAATGGTCAGGCTGACCGCAAGCAGGAAGACCAGGGTCTGCAGGCTTAGTCCAGGCAGTAACAGGACGGCAATTACGAGTATAAGCGCAATGACTCCGCCGCCTGCCATCCCGATTCCCTCGAAACTCTTCAGCCGTTCCCTCGCCCCACCGGCGGCGATCATCCTCACTGCGCTGAACATCAGCGCCAGGGATAGGAGAAGTACGAGATTCTGTGCGCCGTAATCAGGGTTTGTTATGACAATGACAGCTATGGCGCACGACACTAGGCCGAAGACGACCTCCAAGACCCTGAACCTGCGAGGGAGAGGGTGTGATAATTCCGGTCTTCCTCCTGGTGAAGACCCGCGACTCAAGTGATCCTTTGGCTTCCCGCGCTTTCCCAATTAAGCTTCAGACACCGACCAGAGCAGCTTCAAAGGCCTGCTTCCAAAGGGCCATATACGAACATCCTGATTCTCTAGCTGATGCAGGAAGGCAGCCGGAGGCCTCGGCCCAGGATCGAGACGCTCGCCGACCTAATCTTCGGTGTCTCACTGGGAATAGGCTCCCTCGTCCTAATCAGCCAGTTGCCCACTTCGACAGGCGAGATCAACAGTCACATCGCGGCCTTCGTGTTCACGTTTTTGATGCTCATCACGGCCTGGATAATCTACACCACCGATATGTCGGTGCTCCCGATCGAATCAAACGCCGTCACCTTCCTCAACATCGCGCTCTTGCTCCTGGTCGCGCTGGTGCCCTATCTTCTGAACGGCGTCGAGCTCGTCAATTCGAGTCTTACCTCTGCTCGGGCGTCTTCAATCAGGAACTACTCCTCGAGCCTCTTCGCCCTCGACCTTGCAGGTGTGCTGGTCATCCTTGCCACCTTCGCGCATGTGATTAGTATGGAGGAGAAGCGGTTGGTCGAGCCTCAGGTCGCCTCGCTCTTCCGCAACGGGAGGAACAGGATGGCAGTCCTGGCTGTAGTTATGGGGATCACAGTCTTGCCCATCTTCTGGCAGGTTACGCTGCTCGGGACCCCAATCAGGCTCTACGCCTGGTATCTCCCGCTCCTCTCCTACTGGGTCGGGAGGATCCATCGACCTCTGAGCGAGGCCCACACCTCGCGACCGGAAAAGATGGCCTGAAGAAGTGTGTTCGTCTAGAAGGCGGTGCTCCTCCTGGCCGAAGCATAGATTAGCTGGTCCCAGTCAACATGGAACATGGTCTCAAAGCTCCTTACGGTAGCTGTGATGGTTTCAGACGCAAAGAAATCTGCGAAGTGGTACAAGGAGAAACTTGGTTTCGGGATCTCGAACGAAGACGACCACTGGGTGATCGCACGATTCAAAGGGACGGACTGGATGCTTCACCTGTGCGAGGGAGAACTTGAACCAGGTAACACTGGAATAGGGTTTTACAGCGAAGACGTGGAAAAGACGGTGGCCGACCTTAAGAAGAGGGGGGTGAAGTTCGACCAAGACTACGTCAAGGCCGATTGGGGCGGCAATGCCAGCTTCAAAGACCCTGACGGCAATGTCATCTGGATCGGACCCGAAAAGACCCTAAGGAAA
>CAZHNH010000034.1:0-4237 GCA_964533695.1 uncultured Nitrosopumilales archaeon
TGTATCTCTCTCAAACTGTCGACGAACTTTCCTGATCCCTCAGCGCCTTTCTGGTCTTCAGCCATTTCAATCGGAAGTTGTCGCCTTCAGCATTAAAGACATTGTGAAGTCCCAATCAGTTTTTCCTGTTCATGGAACGGCGAGACTTGGCATTGCTTGACTTCGCAACGGACAAATGGACACGATCAACTCGCGGCAAGCTTGTCGGAAGACATTTCAGTGTTTGGCCGATTGGGTTGACTATAGACACGCGCAAGCGAGGGGACTAGAGGAGGAATGGGCACGACGACTCGTATCCTTGGAACCCCCAATCCAAGGGGCGGCCGTGTCAGACTGGAGGGACTCCTGTAGAAGTGGACTACCGCAGCTGCACTATATTGACCTTGACGACGGATCTCCTCTATGGACACTCACAGTCAATCCATATCTTGAGTATAGGCCCCCCGTAGGTAAAGCCTATTTGCTGGAGACAGGGTTTCGTGGCTAAATGTCAGAGGACCTCCTTGACCGAACGATGTCGAATATGCCGCCCACCAATGAGGTCGTTGAGGGGCGCCGCTCAATCCTGCAGATCAGGATCGACATACTCAAGGTGGTGATGCAAGGCTTCGGCAAACCAACGCAGATTATGTACCGAGCCAACCTCTCGTGGAACGCGCTCCAAAGCCAACTCAAGTCATTTCTTGAAGGAGATTTGCTTGAGGTAGAGGAATACGGCACCAGGCGCAGGTACAGGATAACCCCCAAGGGGGCCGACATGGTTAGGTCCTTTCAGAAGGTATGCGATGAGATTCTCGGTTAAGATAGAGTAAAGGCCTCTCCTTATCTCGCATGAATCCAATAGGTTTCAGGGCTTTCCTCACCTGTCTTGACTTCAAGATAGATTAAGACAAAGAACGGTTAGGCGAGCACTCGGCTCTTTACCAACGTCGCCGGTGCCAGTCCCAGCCATTCCTTGTTGTCGAAGAATGGCGCGATGTCTCCTGGACCCAGAACCACCATTCCATATTCCTTGGCAAGATCTGCGCCCGCCTGGGTCGGCTTCCCTTTCAGGCAGACGAGATAGGTCTTAACTCCGGTATCGAGCTGCTTCGCATAAGCCTTTAGAACTTCTACTTCGCCGACCTCGGAGGACAATTCAAACCCGCAAGAGCGACCTTCGTTATTGGCAAGAAACGAGTACCTGTGCTCAACGCCGGAGGCCCCCCTAATCCTGGGTGGCTTTACCGCTTCCCATCCGGCTTTCGTCGCGTAGATTTCAATCGCCAGGCCTTCGAAGTACATTTGCAGTCCGGTGTAGTGTCCACGAGATAGTTAAGCCGTAGGCGACTTTCCAGTGAGACGCACCTATGATTCATGCAAAAAGGACAAAGTTCGGCGTCAGCCTCAGTCAAATGAATGCGTGGAATGACTCTGATAACGTTCTTGGTCAGTCGGACGAATACAGAGCTAGAAGTCCCGCAGCCTGTCTTGGTAAGGCTCAATGATATTATGAGCCGTGTCTCTGGCATAGGTCAGGTTTTCCAGCCTCAGAGTGTGTGCGTTCGGGAACGCTGCAGCAGGACCGAACGCGAGCTCTTCCTGTCTCCTCCCGGCCTCGTTCACACTTATCATGCTCAGGTATACCTGCTCCAACTCTTCAGCGATTTTCCTGGGGAGTTTATCCAATAGGCCTGCGTCAACGAATTTTTGGAAGGCCCCCGTCCTATACCTCGGCATCGGTGCTACGCTGACGTCGCCCGATAGTTGAGTGTCGGCATAGGTTACCAATGCCTTCGTAATCCTTACGTTCGTCCTGAACTCAGCGCGAAGACCCCTCTTTAGGGAACTTCTACCATAACGGCTCGCGAGTGCAAATGCAAACAGAACAGTAACGAAGGCGATTACCAAGATGACCAAGTACGGAATCACGTCTGAGTTCAGAAAGTTGATTGTACTTTGGACTACGTCCTCAGCGATCGGCGGCATCATGCGTTACCCAGGCATTGCACGAATGAGGTATAAAGTCTAACAGTCATGTGGATATAGATTCCAAGTAGATTATCCGAAGGCCATCCGATTACTGTTGTACCGCTACTGAGACTGTTCTTTCTTGCCGTACATATCCGCTTGTTCGGCTGACTTTGATACGACGTCTGACAAGACGAGACCAAGGCTACTAAGCAGCTCTTCGAGCCTGAGTCTCTCTTCAAATGGGCGGCTCATGTCGATCATTCCCCGCTTTATCGCAAACCCGGTCCATGCGGCTGTTAGGATACTTGACATCAACATAAAGACGAAAATTGGGTTCCCGCGGACGCCCGTTTCCGCTGAAAGGCTGTCTGCCTGTTTCCTTATGAGGTCTTGTAATCTCCGCTTGCCTGCTTCGGCCTCCTCAGCAGTCTTCGGCTGGCCTGCGGTCTTAACGACTTTTCCTAGCTCGTCCTCGATCTGTTCGACATACTTGTAGAGGTTCACCTTGTTCAGCGCAGTGTCGAGTGCTTCGCTCAACGCCTTCCACCCCAAACTTCTCCTGTGTGGGTCTTAAACCTTGAGCCATTTTGGGGAAGATAATACGGAGTCCAGATTCATTCGACGTGTTTCGAGATGCTTGAGCGGGCAATCGCCACATTTTCCTGCACGGAGTGCGCGCTCCGAGTGCGCATAATATCTGGAAAGTCGCAATCACGAAGAGCGCAGTCGTAAAAAGACTTAAGTCAACTCATGGTTCTCCACGATTGTGTTGAGGAGCGCCCTGTTCGATTCTACCTTCAGGTTGAACAGTGCTATCCATGGTAGCCTTAGTCATCGAATCCGACCGACTGGGAGGAACTCGGCCCGCGATGGAATAATGTCGGATTCGCTGTCCGCTGACGTGCTTGCAAGCCTGGCGAAGGTCGCAAGGACAGGATCGCTAACCAGTCCCTTTGCGGCGGTAGGGAAGTCAGGTGTGAAGCACACTTTCACTTTCGGAGCAAAAGAAGGAAACTTCACTAAAGTCGTCTGCGACATGGTCTCTGGACCCGTTCCAATCGACGAGACGAAGGTGTTGTCACTCTTCATCAAAGTCTATGATGTTGGAGCGACTACCGCCCTACTGTGCGCCACGCCAGCGCTGAGTCCTGATGCGAAAAAGCTGGCAGACATCTACAACATGACTGTAATCGAGGCGGTTGACAAAGACTCAGCCGTAAAGAAGGTGGCTGACGCGCTTGGCCGCATCAATAAGCGAACCTAACACCGCACCCTCCGTTGTCCTGCACTGAGGGCCCTGCTCCGTCCGTCGATCGCTTCTCGTGGGAAGATCCTGACAAATCACTATGCTAGGCTCACCCACAACGTATACCATTTCGGTCTATGAGAAGTCCTAGGGTTCTGGAATACGGTTAGAACAGTATTATCGCATCCGACCAATCCTGATTACCTTGGCAGAACAAGCCGTGATCAAGACAGTTCCGAAAGTCGTGAGGGTGTATCAATACTCCCCCGGCAGGCGTGTGTTTCAGGGCTCAATCATGCTGAAAGACATCCCAGGAGCCATGGCTGCAGTAGCCGCCGAGCTGGCGAAGTGTGGGTTGAATCTAGTCAACACTTCTGCATCAAGTATCAACGGGTCAGGGACTGCAGAGTGGGGGTTCTTCGCCCTCGCCGAAGACAGGTCGCCTGCACCCAAAGAACTAAACGAAACCTTGGCAAATCTTCCCCATGTTCTCCACTGCGATGTGAAGGAGGGCCAAAATGGGTTGATCGTCGACTCAACGCACTATCCGATAATCCTCGACAGCGGGGAACAAGCCATGATCGTGAGAAGAGATACTTTCTCTGAAATGTTCAAGAGACTCCGGATGGTTTTCGGCTCAGGCGGCAGGGTAGTCGCGTACCAACTGGGCGAGGCGACAGGCGAGAACGTGGTGAAAGACTTGGAAAAGAAGCTCGGTAAACGGGTAATGATCATGAATAGCCAACTATTGACGGAAATGATGGCGGCGCAGGGATGGGGGCGGTTGGAAGTGGTAGACAGTGTGCAAGATCCCTTCAAGGCAGTGGTCAGATTATACGACAGTTTTGAGTGTGCCAAGACCAAGTCAGTCGGGCCGAACAGCAGCTTCATCCGTGGATACCTCACGGGCTATGTTAAAGCGCTGAGAGGAAAGTCCATCATGTGTACAGAATCGGAGTGCCTCGCGGCAGGGGCAGACTACTGCGAATTCCTTCTTGACGAGGTAGACGCACCCGACCTGTGACGAGCGGTTGACCG
>CAZHNH010000035.1:0-5566 GCA_964533695.1 uncultured Nitrosopumilales archaeon
TCCAGCCTTATCCCTAATCTGATCACAGGGAAGAGGCTCGCTTCTTTCGCCCTCACCGAACCCGGGTCAGGTTCAGACGCAAGGACCGTCAGGACGACAGCCAAGCCCACGAAAGATGGGTATGCACTGAACGGCACCAAGACTTTCATAACGAACGCGGGAGAAGCAGACCTCTACATGGTGTTCGCCCGGAGCGAAAAGGGTCCCTCTTGCTTCTTGGTGGATTCTCCGAATCCGGGCCTAAAGTTCGGGACACCGATGTCGAAACTGGGAATGAGGGGCTCTCGCACTTGCGAAGTCACGTTCGAGAACTGTCATGTCCCAGGCGGGAACCTCGTCGGCATCGATGGGGAGGGAATCGACTATGCGACGCAGATTCTCCACGCGGCGCGCATAATTGTCGCGGCCCTTAACGTCGGCATATCCAGACTCGCCTACGACAAGGCGCTGGACTATGCGAAACAGAGAACCGCCTTCGGAAGACCCATATCTGAATTCCAGCTCACACGAGAGAAAATTGCAGACATGAAGACAGGAATCAACGCTGGCCGACTCTTGTACTACTACGCGTCTCACCTGAAGGAGGAGGGTCTGGACTATTCCTCGGAGGCTGCGCAGGCGAAGGTATTCGCGACAGAGATGTCTCTACGCGTCTGTGACGCCGCCATCCAGGTATTCGGTGGCTACGGTTACACGACCGATGAAGTCCACAGGCCCTGGAGGGACGCTCGCCTCTTGACGATAGGAGAGGGGACTTCTGAAGTGCTAAGGCTACTCATAGCGAGCCGGGAGCTGGCTAGGTCGTCATGAAGATCGCGGTCTGCGTGAAGCACGCCGTAGACGAAAGCGAGCTGAAGATCGATCCCAGCGGGAAGCCGCAGCTAGACGGCGCTGCCACCAAGATGGGGACTTTCGACAAGAACGCCGTCGAGGAGGCTCTTCGCGTCAAGGCTGCCGCAGGAGGTGAGGCGACTGCAATAACCGTTGGCAAGGCAGAAGCGAAAAAGTCCTTGAAAGAAGCGCTGGCAATGGGCGCCGACAGGGGAGTGCACGTCGTTGTCGACCCAGGTGCACTGGACCCCCGCAGAACATCGGAGCTGCTTGCCGCCGCGCTGACCAAGACCGGCCCCTATGATATCATCATGTGTTCCGAGGGTTCGTCCGACACCTACACGGGGCTAGTCCCTCCCATGCTGGCGGAACGGCTTGTTCTCCCTTACATTGGCTACGTGAGGAAGCTCGAAGTGTCTGCATCGGGAGTAAGGGCTGAAAGGTCACTTGAAGAGAGCTTGGAGATGGTCGAGTCTAGTATCCCCTTGGTAGTTTCTGTGGTCAGCGAAATTAACGAGCCGCGCTATCCGACTCTCATCCAAATCATGCAGGCCTCAAAGAAACCTGTGCAGGAGTTGGGAGCCGATCAGCTTGGAACGCCGGATTCGCCTCCTGCCACGACGGTTCTTTCGATGTCCGCCCAGTCGTCGAATAGGAAGCGTATCATCATCGAGGGTTCCCCTGACGAAGCCGCCGCAAAACTCCTCGATGCACTCGTGAAAGAGGGCGTCATCCAGGCTTGAGCGGCGAAATATGGTCTCTCTCCGAGAGCACGTCTGTTGCCTCAGAGGTGGCAGCGGGGGCGCAGGCTCTTGCGAACTCGATGCAGGGGTTCGTCGCGGTCATCATCGACATGAAGGAGATAAGGGACGATGTCCACGGTGCGAAGAAGAGGCTCCTGCTGAAGGGGGGCGAGAATGCGAGCGGGCCTCCGGAGGTTGTCGCCGAATCCATCTTCAGGGCCGCGACCAAGCTCATGCCTTCCGTAATCCTCGTGGGCGCGACTCGAAACGGCAGGGAGGTCGCTTCAAGGCTCGCGATAAAGTTGAGGACGGGCTGTCTGGCAGAGGCATCACGCCTGTCACTGGAGGATGGTCGTCTCGTTGCCGACAGGAGTGTCTACGCCGGCAAAGTTACCGCCAGGATAAGTTCCTCCCTGCCATGTGTTTCTACCGTGAGGGCCGGGTCCTATTCGAGGACCGACGACATACCTGGAGAAACCCAGGAGTACGAAGTTGGAGAGATTGCCGCGAAAACAAAGACACTTAGTTCTTCCAAGAAGGAGTCGGGAACCGTTGACCTGAAGTCCGCCAAGGTCATCATCTCAGCTGGGAGAGGAGTCAAGAAGAAGGAAGACCTGTCGATGCTGGAGGATTTAGCGAAAGACATGAAGGGCGCTCTCGGCTGCTCGAGACCCCTGTCTTCCGACCTTGGCTGGCTTCCCGAGGAGCATCATATCGGGCTGACAGGGGTCAATGTAAAGCCTGACCTGTATCTTGCACTGGGGATATCTGGGCAGCTGCAACACATAGCAGGCATGAAGGACTCGAAGGTGGTGGCCGCGGTGAACACTGACAAGGACGCGCCGATGTTCCAGGCCTCTGACTACGGCATTGTTGGCGATCTGTATCTTCTCGTGCCTGCTCTTCGTAGAGCGCTCACTGCCCGTCGCGGCACGAGGTAGTACTGGCGAGGCAGAGCGGGGGGTCGCCCCCATCACGCCTGAGCCACACCTGGAATCCTCGTCGCGGAAAGGGACGCCTCGAGGGAACCCTTAAGCTGACAACCGCCGGCCCTCGTCCCATGGGGGGCGCAGACCTCGCGTACCTGCTCCTCTACCTACTGTCGCTAGGCAGCATCTGTGCAGTTCTTTATTTCGTCTTTAGGCACTCACGTGAGTCGTCGACCAGAGTTGGGCCGGACAGACTAATCGGTCTGGCCAAAGATGAGGCGGACAGGCTGAGGACTGGGGACCCTGTCTTCTTGATGCACCTTGCCATCGCTTTGGGAGTCGGGCTCTCGATCGCGGTGTCAATCATCGAGCCAGCCCTCGGATACGTCCCCCTGCTCAGGGATCTGATACTAGTCGTGTCGGTCCCCCTGATCGTTGGCCTGGTGGCCGCGTTCGTCTGGCGAATCCAGCGCCTCATCGAGAGCAAGCAAGTCGAAAGGGACGTACTGAATTCCGACCATGACTTCTCGTATCCCTCCACCGTGCTACAGCTCATATTGATGCTTGCCATTGGTTTGACAACCACCGAGCTAATCGCGGTGTGGTTCCCTTCGCTCCTGCTTGAGGGAATCGTTGTGGGAATCGCACGCAATCTTCTCGTCGCCTTGTACTATAGCAGGCCCAGCGTGAATCTGATTGGCTTCTTCGATCGGCCGCTCTCCTCTATCAGCACCCCATTCAAGCTCGAAGATGTGATGTCAGGAAAGACCGATGCAGCCCAGCTCAAAGTCGGCGCCAGCAGGCTTTCAGAGTTCGGAACGGGTGAGCGGCTGTCGTATGATTCATGCGTCGAGATCGGCGCATGCGAGGCGGCCTGCCCTGCGACAGCCTCCGGGCGGCCACTCTCCCCACGCGCTCTGGTAAGGAAGCTCAGCCTCCTCTCTCGAGGAAACCAAGGGGAAGACGCAGACCCCCTTACGAAGATAGGCGAGGACGAGCTCTGGTCGTGCACGACCTGTGGGGCCTGTGTCAGCAGCTGCCCGGTCAGCGTCAAGCATCTTGACATAGTATATGACCTCAGGAGGGAGCTGGTCGGCAGAGGAAAGCTCGACAAAGAGAAATCTGGAATGCTCGAAAGCCTGGCGCAGAACCAGAACCCATACGGACTCAAGTCAAGCACACGGAGTGACTGGGCGGCCGGACTAGGAATAGACACTCTGGAAGCCAAGCCTGACGCCGAGTACGTCTACTGGGTCGGATGCGTTTCTTCTTTCGACCAGAGGGCTCAGCGGATTTCGAGGTCGCTCTCTAAGATATTGAAGCAGGCGGGGGTCTCATTCGCAATCCTGGGGAACGAAGAGCTCTGCACCGGAGACCCGGCACGGAGGCTCGGTGAAGAGGGGAGGTTCCAAGAGCTGGCATATCAGAACATAGAGAAGCTCAATTCCATAGGCGTCAAGAAGATTGTAGCGGCCTGCCCTCACTGCTTCAACACGCTGAAGAACGAGTATCCCTCTTTCGGAGGCAGGTATGAAGTGGTATACTATACCCAACTCATCTCGGACCTTCTCAAGGCAGGGAAGGTTCGGATTCCTGCAGAGAAAGTTCAGGAGATTTCCGTCACTCTCCACGACGCATGTTACGCCTCGAGATACAACAGCGTCTTCGACGAGCCGAGGCATGCCCTTAACGCATCTGTCTCTGAGATGCGGGAAATGAGGAGAAGAAAGGAGAAGACATTCTGCTGCGGAGCAGGCGGATCCAACTATTGGTTCAAGGTTCCTCAACAGCGATCGATTGCCGGAATCAGAACTGAGGAGGCCAAGGAGACTGGGGCGGGAGTCGTCGCGACCGAGTGCCCCTACTGCCTTTCCATGTTGGATGACGCCACGAAAGTCATGAATACTGGCTTGGCTGTAAAAGACGTAGCTGAGATCGTCGCAGACTCTTTGAGTTAGCTAGCAGCCGTGCCCCTTCCGTCCCTCCGTGGACGGTCCTCAGTCACCGTCAGAACCAGATCTGAGGCTTACAGTGGGACCCTCCTTCGAGGATACCTTCCTCACAATCTTCCCTCCCCCGGATGGAAGGGCTCTAACGACATCGTCCAGGCTCAAGCTCGGTCTAGCGACCTCCTCTGAGACAAGCGTCAGGTCTCTAAGAACACGCTTCGCAGTCTCTGATGCCTTCTCCCTCTGAGGCTTCAACACCAGGTAGTGTCTCACGCGTCTTGCAAGGGCAGATTCAGGGCCGGATACTATCTTACCCTCGCCGTCTAGCCCTACTGCTATTTCTACCAAGTTCCTGTTGACGAAGTTCTTCTTGCCGCGAATGGCGTAACTCCCGCGTGGGAGATATTCTCCGCTCGGTGCCGCGCTGCTCACCTGCTCCGGATTGACCCAATACGCGTCCGCCGAACCGAGGCCGGTCTTCCAGGCGCTGCTGAAGGCAACGGTCGCCTGGGCAACCTCGCGAATTTCAGAGTCAGTCTGCGCCTTCCCCCCTTTGATCAGAAAGAAAGGGGATCCGAACAGGTCAGCGTGGAAAACGGTGTCGTCTTGCTCCAAGTGCCGCCTGATAAGGAGGGCATTTGAGTGCGCATCTCTACCTCCGAGAGCGAGTCTTCCCTCGCTCGTTAGGAACCATCTGAACTTCTCGTACCACTCCGTCTTCCGCCGTGCGAGCTGCCTTGTCTGTTTATTCCCGTGAGGTGCGGTCATCTTCGGAATTCTCTTCGAAAGTCGAATTGCGGCAGATCTGGCCTGAGACGCTCTCTCCTCGAGCTCCTTCGCCTTGTCGTACAGCAACGAAGCCGCAGCCGCCTGTGACGTAGGCACAGTCCTTGGCATCATTCCCGCCTCCGACACTATCTTTCCGGCTTCCGCCGCAGACGACGAACCGGCCGCCTCGGCCGCCAAGGCCCTGAATCTCGACCCTTCTGAGCGGAGGTCTGCTTCCTGTGACCTCAGTTTCGACAGGGTCGCTTCGAGCTCTCGACGTTCCTTGTCTCTAGGGTCATCAATAGAGGCGGCACCTTCGACTACAGCCTCGAGAAGCAGTTCGTCG
>CAZHNH010000036.1:0-1922 GCA_964533695.1 uncultured Nitrosopumilales archaeon
TGCCGTTCGTGGAGAGGGCAATAACGCACGTCGTGCTGACGACGGTAAAGGAGGACTTTCGCCTACCCGTGTAGCCTTAAATGGAGTTGCTAGTCCCGAATGGCTTCGTCGATGACGAAAATCCGGGTGAAAATTGGCGCAGCAGAGGCAGAGGTCGAGGCTGATCCCGACCACCTGGCCGAGGCAATTGAACTGATCCCGAAGTTGGCGGCAAAGTTGCAGGGAGCGGGAGGGCAGGCGGCCTCACAGGCGGCGCAAAGAACTTCTCCGACGGGTGGACAGAACGATGAGAGGGGCGAGGCTGGAAGAGAGGCGTCATGGCCTTGGCAGCAACAACATAGCCAGCTACCAACCATAAGGGTCGAGAAGGGGGATTCACTCGCAGATGTGATTGGGAAGTTCTTCTCCGATCCGTGGGGAAGAGAGCGAAGGAAACTCTTGGACGTCAGGGAGGCGCTCCAGTCCTATGGGATGAACTATCCTAAGCAGTCCGTCGCCGTGGCCCTTCTAAGGCTAGCAAAGGCAACGAAGATCAGGCGTTTTAAGGCAGAGGATGGGGAATTCGTCTATACCTCCGCGTCCGCCTTGGTGACCCCTCCGCCTTCGACGCCTTTCTCTGCGACCTTGGACTCAAGTGCGGAAAACACACCAGAATTAGTGGAAGACAGCGTTAGCGAACTTGCGTCTGGAACAAATAACAGCACAATTTAAGCGGTCGCGATTTCGAGTGCCGGCGGAGTGAAGAATCAACCTGTCACTTGAGCATCAGCTGTCGATATCCGTCACCTACGGCGACACGCGCGTGGAGTTCAGCGGCTCCCCGGAAGTGGTAATGCGCTCCCTTCACGAGTTTGTCTCGAAAGTCGTCCCAAACATGGACTTGGCTCGCACGATCACGGTCAATTACTCTTTGAACGACCTCATTCAGATGTTCAAGGAACACGTCAGAATCACCCCCGAGGGACCGAGGGTCTGGACACAAGATAAGAAACTAAGCGATCGAGACGTGATCCTCCTTCAGCTCGTCGCTTCGCGAATCGCCAGCCTGAGCAATAAGGCCACTTCCGACGCGATGGGAGTTGCTGAGATCGAGGCAGTCACTGGGCTATACCCTAAGACGATTAGCTCTAGGCTCAGCGAGCTGACCAAGTCGGCTCAGGTCGAGCGGGTCGACTCGCAGGGGGGAGGGAAGTACAGGGTCTCCACCTTGGGAGTAAGCAGGCTCGGAGAGCAGCTTTCGAAGAAGATGAAGGCTCAGCAGAGTTCCTAGAGGGGCGCATCAGAGGTGCCACGGCTCTGGGCTGGGGAAGGAAACTTCTGGACGTATCTGTAGTTCCTCATACTCCCTTCGCGGAAAAGTGTCCCCTCTCTCACGAGGTCCGCCAGTGTATGAGAGACAGCGGTGCGATCGTAGTGGTATCCTCTGCGACTCATCTCCTCATGAGCTTCAGATAACGCACGCGGAGCAGAGAACCACCCTTCCTTCCACATGGTCACGATTAGCCCTCTGCATGTCTCGAACCTTCTCTGGTCCTGCGGCACTTCTTGGGACTCGACTAGGGCAGGTTCCTTTGAGGCCATTCCTGCCAGTACGCTCTCCACGGCCTGCTGAACTCTATCCTCGGGAGAAGTGATTTCTATTTCCCAGGCTCCCCTCTTTAGCTTGACTGTGATCATGTTCGGCTGTGAAGACAAGGGGATTCTTGTTGCCCTTGTTGGGCAAGTTGCCCATATTTGAACGATTGGGACGGTGAGCGCGTTCCTAGGCCAGGTCTACCCGAGACAGGTGTCATATTGCGCATGTTGCTGTTGCGCAACAGCTAAATAGTCGCTTTTTCTATACCATGTTGCGCAACATGGCCATTGCAACAAGCATCCTTCCAGACGGCCTAGACCAGGAGGTTCTAGACTCGCTTGCCGAC
>CAZHNH010000037.1:0-1845 GCA_964533695.1 uncultured Nitrosopumilales archaeon
ATCCTGCGCGGAACAGACGTAGCGCTCCTCGGGCAGGAGGCGTGGCAGCGCATTCTGTTGGACCGCCTTCTTCGACCTGACCAAGAGGAGTTGCCTTGTCATCGAGTCAATCATCTTGGCCTGCTTGACGACAAGGCGGTTGGCGACCTCTGAAGTGCTTGGACCGGCGGACCTCGTGAGCTTCTGGACGTAGGCCGAGACCTTGGAGTAGAAATCGGCGGGGAGTTGGAGGAGCACTGCTGCCTTCATCTCCGAATCGAGAGCCCTCTTGAGGTATTCGAGTGTCGTATCTACCATTCAGACGACCTCCCCGAGGCCCCTTGTTAGGATTGATACCGCGGCGTATGTCGGAAGCTCTGTATTCTGGGATTTGAAGGGGCCGAACTCCGCCCCCCTGACTCTGAACTTCGGATAGAAGTCGACCTTGATTGCGACCGGCTTCGCACTCAGAACGACAGGGTCCCGCTGAGAGTCGAAGTGGTCTAAGGAGTCCACGCGCATCTTGGACATCCCCGTGTTGCCGTGCAACGTGCCCGCGAGCCTGAATACCCTGTGGATGTCGGTCGTGACTGCAGAGTCCACCATTGCCCTATGGGAAGCGATGGCATCGGAGACTAGCCTCTGCAGCGTCCCGGGATACCCATCCCGTTTCCCCTCGAAGTACTCGGTAATCTTCCTAGCCCAGCCCTCGCCTGGCGAGCCTGCACTGTTGGGCCTCCGTCTTATGCTGGATGCGATTGTCTGGTTCGAGGGCAGCGATGCCCCGAGCACGTAGTCCGCGACCTCTGCGCGCCCCGATTGACTGAGGGAATAGAACCTTTCGTCTAAGACTTGAAGGTGATAGCCTCTATTCCCAGAGAAGTAGACTCTGATAGCCTCTCGTGGAACCCCGAAGTCTTCAGTGAGGAATTCGATGACATGTGATGCATGGAGCTTCGCCGCGGCCAGACAGGCTTCGCAAGTGCCATGGAAATCGGCGGTCTGCCCCCCGCACTTGGGACACTGTGAGGGCCGAGGAGGCTTCCCCGAGGAACGGCACTTCTCGCAGTACCAGATGTCGTGGGTCCTCTTGCACGGCGTAGGAATATCGGTCGCGTCGATGTCGAAGATGAGCTCAGCACCCAGCCACCCCTTCTCCTCTATAGACGCCGAAGGAGACTCGTACCTTGCGTTTGAGCAGTAGACTGAGGAGGGCGACTGCTTGAGTATCTCAGCGACCGCTTCCCCTTCGTTTTTGAACGACAGGTGCCGGACCATGCCTCCGTCGAACGGGATGTAGCCGAACTCCCTAGAACTGACGTCCGCCGGAAACTCGATAGATGCGGCCTGCCTGAAGTAGTACTCCCTGTAAGCATGCCTGAGAAACGCAACCGTATCGATGTTCAATTGCTCCAGTCATATCGGAGCGGGCAGATAAGCTGTCTGGGGCCCTAAGATGAGCCAGGGTTAGTCGCTTACGCGCGGGGCGAGGAAGTAGTGGATGCGCGCTCCTTGATCGTTGAGTTTGAATTCCAGTCGGATCGGCTTCTTGGTGGAAAACTCAGCGAGGAGTGTGTCCGAGACGCCACCCATAGCCTTCGATATTCCCATTAGGTAGTCAATCGAGTACGTGGCCTTGCTCTCCGCCCCGACTTGGAGGTCGAGGACATCCGCGTCGTTCTTGTCGAGAGATATGTCCGCCTTTCCGACATCCGACTTTCCCGAAAATGATAGTTTCTCACTTGAGGCCTGAATCGTAACTTGATCTGAAACCACAGAGATGTCGCTGAGAAGTTTCTCGAAGATGGCCTTGGTCAGGGTGACCTTCGTGTCGAACCCAAGCTTCGGTAGGGGAGCCGTGCCCCC
>CAZHNH010000038.1:0-9569 GCA_964533695.1 uncultured Nitrosopumilales archaeon
GTCGGGAAGCTCCTTGATGTTCAAGATGAGTTCGAGGCGCATCCGATGGTCGCGGAGCTCATAGGCGACGCACAGGTCGTCGAGTATGCTGCCCACAACATCCCCAAGGGGCACAAGTCGATCCTGAAGACTCCCTACACAGACGGCTACATAGTGACGGGAGACGCCCTCGGCTCTTTTGTCAAGGTCGGCCCGATGATCGATGGGATGAGGCGCGCTATAACCTCGGGGATGCTAGCCGCAAGAGCCTACATCGAGGCAAGCTCGTCAGGCTCGTTCCGCGCTAGGAATCTTTCCAGGTACAAAGACCTCCTCCTCCCGATCTACGAAGACGTCGGAAAGTCCGGGCGGGACAGTTTCATCTCAGAGAGCTCCTTTACCTATCACACGCTGCCTAGGCTCATATTCGGGACGCGACTCATTTCCAAGGCCTACAAGTTCAAACCCGGAGGGCCAAAGCCACCGAAAGACGCCACGCAGAGGGTCCAAAATGGCACAAGCCTCCTAGACTATGACGAGGACGATGAATACGCCCACATAAAGGTCGACCAGGAAGCTGCCTCAACGTCCGTTAGCAAGCCATGGATACCTGCCTGCCCGACGAACTGCTACACTCTCGTGACTCAAAAGGGGGTGTTCGCCTCCTTCAGGGATCTTTACGAGCACAACCTCGCCGCGCTCGACGCCGAAGGCGAGCATGGGGGCGCTTTCTCAGGGTTCGGTTCTAAAAATGGGAAGGCCTTCTTGCAGACGCAGCAAGATGTCGCCTCTGGGCGCTTGAAGTTCGACTACGTAGCGTGCGTCGCATGTGGTACCTGCGGCGCCATCGGTCCTCCAGGGATGGTCTCGTTCGGGCACGAGAGGGCGGGACACGGTGTGCGGTATGCCTACGGCTAGTAAGAGATAGAGTTTCCTTTGCCGTGAGCCTCTTGGGTGGCTCTGGTAACTAATCGCCAGGTCGTCTTCCGTGTCAATGTCGTCAGGTGCGACAGTCACTTTGGCCGGAGAACCTCTGATGGCGGAAACCCCCAATAGTAAGTCCAAGGCTTTTGGGCTATATCAGTTCCGATAGTCCCCGAGCGGTTGCAATATCCGTACGCCGTTCGGCTGTCGATCCCTATGCCCAAGTTAAGAAGCGCACAACTCGACGATTCATATCCCGCCAATCGGATTGGACACGGAGACACTAGGGAACACGGCTCTTCCCGCCTCTCCGCGCTCTTGCCTTCCCGCAGCTCTTCCCGTAAGGATCTGTCGGCACAGACTGCATCTTATCTGCTAGAACCGCGTTATTCCATATTGGTTTCGTGACATAACAACAATATACTGGGGGACGGGGCCCGCGCCCGGAGGAAGACAAGAAGTGTCGTCGTCATCGTATGGGTATCTCGAACGGCTCAACAAGACTGTTAGAGAACACGAAGATTGGCGGGTCCGCGACTGCCTCAACCTCATTCCCTCAGAGAACAGAGGGAGCGAACACATGCGGTCCATGCTCGCGACAGACTTCGGCAACAGGTATTCCGCACCCGACAAGTTCTACAGGGGAACGCGATACTCTGACGAACTACAAGCCCTCTGCGAGGAGGTTGCGCGCAAGGTCTTCAATGCAAGGTACGCCGACGTGCGTCCCCTTTCCGGCCACACCGCCGACATGGCCGTGCTCCTGTCCTTAACGGAGACAGGAGATCGGATCATGTCTGTCTCCCCCGACAACGGCGGGTACCCCGGGATTACGCACTACGGCCTGGGAAAGCTGCTTAGGCTAGAAAATCTCTACTTCCCGTACGATGATTCGGCGGTTAACATCCGTGGCAGGGATTCCGCATCGATGGTAAAGTCAGAGAGACCAAAGGTCGTCTTCTTCGGTGCGAGTTTCATCCCTTTTCCTCACCCTGCCAAACAGATTTCTGAAGTGGCCTCCTCTGTCGGAAGCACGTGTGTCTACGACGGTTCGCACGTTCTCGGACTCATCGCCGGAGGAGAATTCCAGGACCCTCTCAGAGAAGGCTGCTCTCTCCTCATTGGTTCGACCCACAAGAGCCTTCCGGGGCCGCAGGGCGGGATCATCCTCTCGAACAACGAAGAGGCCTTCAGGGCAGTTTCTGGGCGGATTCACCCTGGCATCGTTGACAACATTCATCTGAACAGGGTTGCAGCGCTGACAGTCGCCCTCCTCGAGATGATGCAGTTTGGGAAGGTCTACGCTCAGGCAGTGGTCAAGAATGCTCAAGCCCTCGCGAGGGGCATGGCTGACCGTGGCGTAAAGGTCAGGGGTGCTTCTTCTGGCTATACAAAATCCCACCAAGTTCTTCTGGACTACGATACCCCGAAACTGAGTTTCTACTCGGCCAAGCTCGAACAGGCAAACATCATTGTCGACAACGGCGGCAGACTAGGAACATCCGAGCTCACTCGACTTGGATACGCTCCGAAAGAGGTCGAAGAAGTTGCCGAATTGGTTTCGATGATTATTCTCGGAAAGAAGCCCGTCGATTTCGTAAAGAAGAGGGTTAGCAGCCTTGTCAAGCAGCACCAGGAGCCGAAGTATATCCTAAAGACGATTCCAAGAATTCTGGACTAAGGAACAGCAACTCCTCTGATTGTCTCTTCTTATCGGTGAGCAATTCCCAGCGATGTGTCCGTTAGTTTCATCGATTCCTCCCTGGTGTAGCCGCCGTAGAGAGCCCTGATGGCGTCTAGGTTTTCTGGCACCACGATTGCTTCCTGGTGCACGGCCATGAACATATATGCCTCTCCGTCGATTATACTAACCGAATCCTTCCATACGGTTGTCTCGTAGATGTCGTTCCTCGGCCTCCCTATCTCTCTTGCAAAGTCAATCACCGCCGCCGTGGACTTGAAGCCTGACTTTCCGTCCAGGAGCTGCATTCTCGGTGCGTTCTCAAGCGCAGCGACTACTTCCTCACGAGTCGTGGACTGATTTTTCAGACTCAGGAGGAGGCTGTGAAGGTGCATGTGCGTCGTCGGGATCTTGAAGGCCATGGTGACGATGTTGAGATGCTTGAGCACAGTCTGGACGTCGGGCCCATGGTGCGAAGGGAGGGTCGTCGGGTCGAGGACAACCGCGTCTATCGGGCCCTTCTTAATGTCGTCCGGGTCAGTCGCCCTGCGTGCGAGGACCGCTCTTGCCCTTGTGACCCCGACAGACTTGTCGATTGCGCCTAGAGTCCTGCAGAGACCTGTAGTGTTGCAAGATACGACCCTCACCATCTCTTTGCCCACGGCTTCTTCGAAGTTACACTGCGCCACGAATGAGTGCCCAGTAAGTTCGTGCTCCTCTCCTCCCTGAAAGACCGCCTTCACCCCTGCCTGCTGATAGATCGGCTTGTTCGAGGCCCCGGTGTCATCAGGTGAGCCGTCCACGACCACGTCGACGCGCTGCAGAAGGTCGTTTAGGGTCCCCTTCACGTTGGCGCCAGATGCTCTCATCGCCTCTAGGCTCTTCATGTCGACCGCGTAGAGTGTTATCCCCTTCTGTTGCGCCACCGTGTACTTGTAGTGAGGGTGGACTGCCGTTACACCAACGAGTTCCATGTCTTTCTGTCTTGCAACTACGTCAGCAACCCTCCTCCCTATCGTCCCGTACCCGTTTATCCCGACCTTTATCGTCATTCTTAGTTTACCTCCTGCCCTGGCCATTGGCCCCCATGAGTTAGGTCTTCGGCCCCCACTTGTCGCTCGCCCTTTCCAGCGCGTCGATCAGCGGAAGCCTCTTCCCTGCAAGGTACTGTACCAGTGCTCCCCCAGCTGTGCTGATGTGATCGATCTGCTCATGTATTTTGTACTTACGAAGCGCAGATGACAGATGCCCGCCGCTGATTATCGTCGTGGCCAATGAAGTCGCCATTGCCTGAAGCAAGTTTTCCGTTCCATAGCTGAAGTCTTCCCATTCAAAGGCTCCTGGTGGGCCGCTCATGAAGACAGTTCCTGCCCCCTTGATGTACTTCTCGTACTTCTCCACGGTCTTCGGCCCAATGTCCAATACCTGAGCTTGACCCGAGACGTCCTTTATGTCGACGTCCTTTCTGGTAGCACCATTATCTCCTTTCGAGCCGTTTACCTTGACTCCTACGTCGATTGGCAATGCAAACCTCTCTGGGTCCTCGTCGATGAGCTCTCTTGCCTTTACTAGGAGCTTCTGCTCCCCGTCCAGCTTCAGGTCGCCTCTGTACTTCCCTGCAGCCTTCAGAAACACCAAACCAACAACACCGCACAGGAGCACCCTGTCCGCCCTGTTGTTTGCAATCAGCGCATCGATCGCCTCCAGCCTGTCGTTGACCTTGGCTCCGCCCAACACCGTAACGTATGGCCCCTTCTCTACAGCCACTATCCGGTCCAGCATTCGTAGCTCCCTCGCCACTGTCCTTCCTGCGCACGTCGGGACCAGGCCTGCGAATCCTACGATGGTTGGGGACGATCTGTGAGCGGTGGAGAAAGCATCAAGAACACAGGCGTCCACGTGGTTGCGCAGTCTGCTTACCAGGAAAGTCTTCTCGGCGTCAGTAGGTTTGTATTCTTGATTCTCCTCCGCTGTGAACCTCAGGTTGTCAAGTACGAGGACATCCCCTGCGGCCATCTCGTCTATCTCCCTGAGTGCTTCTGGTCCGAACACGTCAGGAACAAACTTGGCCGGCTTCCCCAAAATACCCCCGAGCGCTTCGGCGTGCTTCTCGAGACAAATGTAGTCGGACCGCCCCACCCTCCCTTGATGCGAGGCTACCACTACTTTGGACTTCGAAAGGTCCTCGACAGTCCGTGCAGCTTCATCCAACCTGGCTTGCTCAATCAGCGCACCCGTCTCCGGGTGTACAGGGGTGTTGATGTCGACCCGTAGGAAGACCCGCTTGTCGTCAAGCTCTAGGTCTTCCAAAGTCAGCATCTTGATGGGCATGACCCGTTAGTGGCCCTCCATGATGGCGTGGAATGCGGTGCAAATAAGCCTTGGCGACCCGAATATTGGGTAAGCGGACGAAAGAGGCTCAGCCTTGATCGGAGGGGAAGGTATCGAAGACGATGCTTACTTCGCGAGTATTGAACCCCAAGTTCGTCAGACGTCAAAGAAAGCAAGCCAGAGTCGCGGCCAGGGAAGGTTGATGGAGGATGCCCGAAGTGAAGGACCGGCCTCACCAGAGCGTCCGTTCTCTCGGAAACATCTTTTCCATGGAGATAATCCCGCCGGCGATCATCATTAGCACCCCGACCCCCAGCCCAACGAAGTCAAAAGTGTTCACTAAGTAGCAGCTTTCTGTGCAGGAATAGTAGAGCGGTTGTGCCAAGACCCCAAGCACGTTGAACGAGTCCGCCAGATAGGTTGACACCGTTAGGACTGCCCCCCCTACTGCAAACGTCAAGAGTCCAAATCCAAGCGTTAGGTGCCTTGGACTCACTGCGGAAGGAAGCCAGCCGAACAGTACGCCCCTGAGCCTAAACACGGCAACGACCACAAGCATGGCGAGGGAGAAGTTCAACACGAAGAAGTTCGTTATCCCTGTGCCGTCGAGATACTGAATCACCTGAATGTACATCGCATGCGGCTCATATATTGAAAGGAGACCTTCCCACAGCACGCACAGGCCAAAGAAGAAGATGAGCGTGTCGTTGAATGCCCTCATAAACGGCCAAAAGTGAGAGATATCGCTTGCCGAATCGCTCTGCCTCGGTTTAAATCGGATGACGAAGAATCCGAGCAGCGACATTAGGAGACCCTCGAACGCAATGAACCCCGCGTGAGGCCAGGCAAAATTTGAACCCCAAATGTAAGGAGTAATGAAGTAAGCGACCCCCCTCTTGATAAGCTCCCCCGCTCCTTGGTCCGCAAAGACCGCCAAGCCATATACGAAGAGGAAGAGTCCGCCTATCCTAGCTGTGAGCTCAGCAGCGACAAGGGCCTTACTGTGTTGCGAGTTCAACCCGCGCCTAAACTAGGACGCGGGTTGAATATCACTTTTGTTACCAAACCCATACCTGTTCGGGACTTTCGTCGTGCGTCGGACTGGTGACGAGGAGAGCTATTGCGATGTCGATCAATTTCAGACCCGTGAAAGAGTAAACTTGGGAAAGGGCATTGATGAAAAGCAGTCGGGGCAGGGCCAAAGCCCCAGCTGTGGACCGGCGTGCAGGTGGCCGTAACCTTCGCCTTGGTCAGGCGGTCACCTTCTGCGGACAGCTGCCCTCCTTCCTTACCCTCTCCCAAGATGGGAGATGTGGCTTTGACGAACAGCAACGGGCCGTTAAGATAAGCCCTTCTGAGGTGCGGGATGCGTCGCCGCGCCTATCTTAACAGGTGAAATTGCCAACGTAGATGCTTTACCCTGCACCGAGATAGTAACTTGTGATGCCGCTGAATATCGCGAGGGCCCCTAGGGAAAAGGCGAGAAGGGCAATCCGTCGACTTCCGGCGACTTGCAAGAGGGTTCTGATTGATACTAGCCCTACCACTATTGCAGTCAGTACCGCGACCAGTATTACCCCCGGGGATAGAGTGTTTATGACTGAGCTTACGCTTGTCTTTGAGAACAAGACCGAGACCCCTGCCGCTCCGATTGATGCGGGGATCAGCGCCAAGAACGAGAGTTTGAACGAATCCTCCGGCTTTACACCCATCAACAGCATCGTTGACACGGTCGCTCCTGATCTACTCACTCCGGGGAATGCGGCAATCCCCTGGGCTATCCCGATTAGCACGATGTCTCTGTTCTTGAGGTCAGCTAGGCCCTTGGTAGGTACCCGCGTCCCTCGCGCGATAATTATCAGGGCTCCGTCGGCAATCAACACGCATCCTAGCGCGATCATTGGGATTCCGAGGGCCGGCCCAGTGATCGTCTCTGACACAGCCTCATAAATCAGAACACCGAGAACTGCGGTCACCGCCGTGGCAATTATCAAGAACTTCAGTAGCATCAAGTCCTCTTCGCTCCCCTTTCCGACCAGTGCCTTCAGGACACCCAGCAGCTGCCTCCTGAAATAGAGCACAGCCGCGATGAATGTTCCACCCTCGAGGAAGAGTCCCAAGGCATAGCCCTCCTTGAAGGTGAGCCCGAAGAGCGCTGAGGAAGCGATTATTACTTGGGTTTTGCTACTGATTGGGAGCCACTCGGAGACTCCCTGGACAGCGCCGAGGAGGACTCCAAAAAACCAGTTAGCCGCTGGACCATACCCCCAGAAGATGATAGCTGGCTGCCTCTCTCGATTATTTAAGAAATCTTCACGTGGACGTGACTACCCATAAGTTGCTATTGTAGCATCCAGTAACTCTGGGAGTCTCAAGCGACTATGAGAGAATCTGGGCTTGGTCATGTCAAGTTTAAACCATCATCGTCGGAGACTCACACTGGCCAACGTGAGAAACGAGACCCTCACAAATATCTTCTGGGGCATATTCCTCATCTGGTTCGGGGTGGTTATGGCATACCTTGGTGGAGACCCCGTCAAGAGCATCAATAGTGCGGTTTTCGCCCTCGGGACTGGAGCGCTTCTTATCATCATGAACCTCGTCAGGTCAATGCTGCGCCTCAAGCTTAGTGTGCTCACCATCGGGCTCGGCGCTCTTGTGATCATAGCATATACCCCGGTAGTCTTCCTTAAACTGAACCTAGCCTTCCTCCCAGCCTTACTCGTGATAGCGGGCATCGCCCTCGTCATAGGGGCCATCAGGACGAGGAACTACCAGTCCTTCTAGCAAAAAGCCTGCCAATTCTTGACGATGCTTCCTCTTGCCGTGTGGCGATCCACGCTACATGCCGAAACCATGCGACCGAACATGAATCACATAGTATTCCTCGTAGGGTGTAACGAAAGGACAGAAGGGGCACTTCATTAGGTTTGGCGGAAGCTTTTCTGTAGCTCTTCGTCTACTCGCGGCGGTAACCGGATCTGCCGAATGCACCACCAATGAGCCTCCCTTTCCGTCTCCACCATCATCCGCGACCTTCTCGACTGAATAGAACTGGTGGTCTTTCCGGCGCGAAATGAAATCCTTGATCGTCTGCTCGACTAGCACTGCGTCTACCTCACCTTTGTCATTGGTGAACGAGTCGAAGACGATCTTAGGCCCGTCGACAAGAGCGATCCCTCCCCCTTTCAACGAATCACTAATCTCTGATGCGAGGGCCAGCTCCTCATCCATAGTCAGCTCTCGGCAGTCAACACTGAACGATGATGACGACTTCTTGTTCATTCAGCCCCCCACCCCCTGCGCACTGCGACGCACTATCGTCGTTGATATCAACCTCGATACCCTCCCTCAACCTGCCCGTAGCTCGACCCCCAGTTGTCCATCCGTCAGTCTTAAGCTGAGCGGATTTCGATTCACTACGGGTTGAGCCCGATTTCCAGCGCCGCGAATGTGCCTGTGAGCTGGAACCCTGTGAAACTCTGGTCGAACAACTCGATATTGTAGCGCTTAGCTGCAAGGTCCTTCAGAGTCTGGCCTATTCCTCCTCCAGTGCTCCCGCCTCCGCGTGAAGGACCAGCCCTCAGAATCCTTGAGCCATCAGGCTTTACCAGGTCAAAATTCAACATGTCTTCGTACTGGAGAGTGGCAAGCGTGTTTCCACTCCCATCCTCGACCCAACAACGCGGCATTCCCCCTCGCTGATGGCCGCTCCGGATTTGAATAACTCTGTTCACAGCTCCGTTCGCGTCGCTCATTTCGAAGCTGTTTCCCAATAGGTGTACCTTCCTGTTCACCAGGCCTATGACCTTCCCTTCAGTGTCCTCGACCTCGAAGTTCTCATGGAGAAGCGAAGGTCTTCTCGCGATGCAGACTACTGTGCCGCTTCCGTCCCTGATCGTTACGTTACTTAGTAAGTGCTTGTGCTCTCCAGCGGTCATCTCCACAGTGAAAGTGGTCGATGGGGTGATCGTCGCCGCGCTCTCAGTGCTGCCTGACTGCGGTGTACTCTGAACAACGCCAAGGAAGGGCTTCCCACATGACGTGCAGAAAGATGCCGGTTCGTCATTAGGGGTCCCGCAACTCATGCAGTATTTCGACATCCCGTGGCGTTTGCCCATGGCACAATATTAAGAGTAGACTCTGGTTCGAGTCAGGTCTGACCAGTCCAGACGGCTGTATGCAAACGATAAGGAAACGCCTTCTCGACCGAGCAAGTCAAACGCGACGCGGGCCATCGTTCGCAGCCCGTCTCCACTGCGCCTGATGACACCGCGCAAGAGGCTCATGTCTCTCTATGCACTTCATTGCGAACCCATCCCTCACCCAAAAGATATCCTGGGCGTAACCAGCAGAGACTGCTTCGGTGGAGGAGGTCTCTACGACCGGACATAGCAATACTTGCGCTTTAGCCTTCCATCCGCGAGTCTTGTCCTATGGGTGTACCTGGTGTATCGCCATTCACCATAGGCCGATTTCCTCATTACAGCCACTTTGGCTATTACCTGCCCCCGGGCTCCCTTGCAGCGAGGGCATGGGTCTCCCATTAGCCAAGAGAATTCACACGGGGGATTTATGACTCGGACTCAAATCATTTTGATAACCGGCGCTCCCGTTCTTCTGATCTCGTCTCCTACTGCCGCTTTGGAGGTGA
>CAZHNH010000039.1:0-5547 GCA_964533695.1 uncultured Nitrosopumilales archaeon
ATACACCATCACGAGTACGGCTAGGCCAAACGCCAAGGCAATGCCTACAGTGCCGTCAGGGGGCAGGCTCGAGAAGTTTCTGCCTGCAACAACGGCGCTTCCACAGCCCATCAACACCAAAACCATGGTTCCGACGAGTTCGGCGGTGTATTTCTTGAAAGGACTGACTTCAGTCAAATTAGCCCTGATTAACGAGGGGTCTGAGATAATATAAGCGTAACCTGGGGTCGGTTCTGTTAATCTAGTAACATGCTAACTCAGATGGCAGAATCGACTGGAAGCAAACCTATCTATGCAACGAGTGCACTACGTGCTGTCAGTGCACTTTCAGCGGTCACTGAATGTTAGTTCTCGACTTCCGCAACTGAATGCGGGCGCTATTGATGATGAGAATGAGTTCTACGGGAGCATAATGGCATGGTCGCGCATTGGAACTAATCCGCTTTCTCCAGGTCAACGTTAAGCCGTGACAAGGGCCCTCCAGTACGCCCTTCTGCAGGACTGCGAGGTCCTTCAGCAAAGGCCCCAAAAACCACGTTGAGCGTGGGTTCGATTTCCCCGGGGTCGAGCCTTTCCTCTGGCATTAAGTCAAGCTTCGTCAGAGCTTCCAACCCTGAACCTCCTGGAGGAGATGTGAGGCTGTCCCTGAACCCATTCGCTAGCTTCAGGTTTGTCTGCTTTTCACGAGACAATTCGATGTATCAAAGATCGGACCGCCCTATCTTCGTTCTAGGCATTCTCCAAGACAGAAACCCTACGGTGTTTGGGTTTCAGTTTGATCAGAGCGCCCATCTTAACCTCGAATGCAGTCAGATTCGGAGTCAACGGCCAAAATTCATGATTCTGTTCAGGGATGTTGACTTCGACGATTATCAGGGTCTCCGCGACTCTTCTAGTCTGCAAGGAGTAGTCATGACAGATGAGCAAAGTTGAGACCACTGTAGAGGATGCGAAGAAGCTAGCGCAGAGGTGCAAGGCGCTCGAGGCACAGCTTCGCCAGACTATTACGAAGAAGGAACACCACCAAATTGTGCTGGAGTTCGAAGACAAAATGACTGACATGGAGAAGACGATCGCCGTTCAGGAGAGGAAGATAGCAGACCAAGAGAAGGATCTGGCACGGACAAGAGCGGAGCTACAGAAGACGACCGCCCTGAACGCGCAGCTGACGGAGGTAGGCAGCCGAATTGAGGTCCTGAACAAGACGATCGACGTGCAGGGCAGGACGGTTGATTCCCTCGTCACGAGGATCTCTCAGGGAACGATACCATCAGCGGTCCACCAGCAGAGCCTTTCGAAAATCAGCGAACTGGAGGTTAGGATCGGTGGCATGGTTAACAAGTCCGAGTACGCCGCGCTGCAAAGGCACTACGAAGAGGCCATGCGACAGATTGACTCTATGGTCCCATCCTCGGAGAACGACACGCTGAAGGCGAGCGTTCAGGATCTGAGGAACACAATTTCCTCGATGGTCCCCAAGGAGCAACTCGATTCGTCCGAGGCGGAAGTCAGGGACCTCAAGGTGAAGCTCGCCGAGCGCGTGCCCCAGTCGACCTACGACGAGCTCGTCTCAAAGGTAGTTCAGCTCGCGGAGGAGGTCACAGGAGGACAGGCGCCCACGAACGTGCCGGAGGCGGCGACATCGGCGGATCTCCCCGAAGTTGAGAAGTCGGTCCCAGTTGAGCAGGTACCGGATAGTCAGCCAGACACGCCCGCGAATCCTGCCGACGTTAAGGAGGACGTCAAGGTTGAGGCGGCTCCCGAGCAGCCCCAGCAGGAGGAGTCCCCAAGCGTGGACGACGAACCTGACGAAATAAGGGAGGTCGCGTCGCAGCTTGCCGAAATCAAGACTGAAGCCCTAGCAGAGCAGAAAGAGGGCGCTCCTGAGGTCGTCCCGGAGAGCGCGAGCCCCAGTCCCGAATCCCCACCTGAAGGGACCGAAGTCGAAACCGACCCCGTGCCCGTTCCGGCTGTAACGGGCGGGACGACTGTGTCAAAGAGCCCTGATATCCAGAGCAGCTGATAGAAAAGGTAGCCGCCTGAGAAGGTAGCCGTCCAGGCCACTCGATGTTCAGGCCACTGCGAAACGTTGTGCTTTGGTATCGGCTTCTTAAGGCAGTCAAGGAAGGAGGCTACGAAGAAGCCGAACTACTACAAATGACTAAGTTTCTCTTCCAGATTCATTTTGTGCTTCTCGAGCAATGCCAGTACAACCTCTCGGCGTGTTGAGACCAGATTCTTTTCTTGCAGAGTCTTTGCCCTCTCTGGGTCGAGGAGGCCCCGTTTCTTCAGCAAGTATATCCATCGTTGCTCACCCTTCCTAGTGATCGTGTACTCGTACCGTCGCCCTGTTTTCCTTCGCTCTAACAAATCACTCCTCGTGTACCTAAGGAAACGCATCTCCACAGCTCTCGACAGTGGGTACAAGTCTTCCCACTTTCCCAATGCAACCTCTCTTTGGAATCTCTCTGGCGTATGCCAACCCTGATTCATAACGAAGAACTCTAGCGTCCTTATTTTCACGAACCCAGTCAGGTCAACATCATAGGAAGGATATGGGTATCTTTTGGACTTGAAATTTCTAGACATTTACTAGGGAATCACCTAATCAATGGCTTCATGTCAACAGCTAGGTGTTACTTTGGATGAAAAGGTTATTTGTCCTCATCAGGGTTTTTGTTTTCGTTGTCGGCAAGAAGTGGTGACTCAGATGACAACTACACCGAACTCCTCAAGAAAGTATTGAAGCGGAAGCGGCTCACTCGCGACATACTGAAAGTCAACAAGGAGGTAGCAGGCAGTGACGACCTTGATGACGACTACACTGAAGCCCTCAAGAGGGAACTGAAGCGGAAGCGGCTCACTCGCGACATCCTAAAAGTCGACAAGGAGGTAGAAGAGTTGGAAAAGCCAGAGCCGACTTTTGGTAACAGAATTCAAGCTAGCCTTAATGAGGAACTCTTCCGACAAATGGAGAAAAAGGTCATTCCTGAGTTCGGTAAGGCGATGGCAGCGGTGACGACGGGGCCGATCCAATATGGACCCGTTCCGCCGGAGCTAACTAAAATCATGGCGGCGTCGTATGCGGCAACGTATCTACAACTGTACAGGTCACTCGGTCCAGAAACGAAGGACGAGTGGTTCGAATCTGTTCATCCTTGTTCTTTCTGGCACATCTCTGCTTGCCTTAGCCATGACATCCTGCAAAAGCAGGGACTTTCATTCAATGACTTCCGAGGTAGTCGTAGACAAATAAAACGTCACCTGCAGTAGTCACATCCGGTGCATCCCTGAAGTTGGGATCTTGGAAGAGGTGGTGCATTTGTCATCGGCCTTCCTCAAGGGTCGACGCACGTAGCGTCTCTCATACTTGGAAATCAGAATCCTCGTCCATGGATAAATATCACGCAACCTAGTTCCTCGGCGAATGGCCCCTGCCTTGACTGACGTCCGGGTCCGTCCCGTACTCGAAGAGGAGCTGCTTGAATGTGCTCGCGTAGGGTTGCGCTCGATGCGGAGTCTGGATCGGCGTCTAGGAAAGCCGCCTCCTCAACTGAGACCGCGGGACATCCTTCCCTTCATGAGGCATGCCTTGGCGACGGATCCCATGGGATTCCAGGTGGCTGTCTCAAATGGGAAAGTGGTCTGTTTCGCTATCGCCATACTCAGGGGGGAGACTCACTTTCTCGCCGAGTTCTTTGCCCTCCCGGGTTCACAGAGCAAGGGGATAGGACGGAAGGTCCTGACAAAAGCCTTCACCGAGCCGACGCCTCCCAAGGAGGCCGCACGTTGTCTTGTCGCGTCACTGGACGTGAGAGCCCAGGGGCTGTACATGAAGTTCGGAATGCAGCCGCGCACCATTGTCTATCACTTCTCTGGGCGTCCAAGCAGACCTCGAGATCAGGACAGGCTCCGGCTCAGCCAGGTTGGCCAGACCGGCGAATCGACGGCAGAGTCGCGCGAGATCGCTGCAAGGTTTGACCTTCAGCTGAGGGAGGCCCGCAGAGATGCCGACCAGCGGTACTTTCTTTCAGCAACCGCTACGCCGGGATCGAAGTTCTATGAGGCCAAACGAGGGACGGACACCTCTGGATACGCTGTGATCAGAGGGAACGGAGCGATTGGTCCTGGAGGCGTGTCAGATGTGTCGCTGAGCGGCGATCTGCTGACCGAGGCTGTCGCAGAGGCGCGGAAACTCCACATGAAAGAGGTCTCCATTTGGCTCCCTGGACTCAACCAGGGTGCGATACGCGCGGCTTTCGAGGCAGGACTGAAAGTTGATTTCCTAACTGTTTGGATGGCCGCTAGGCCAATCGGGAACCTGGAATCCTACATTCCTTCAGGTGGGGTTCTCTTCTAGGTCAAATCATGGACACAATTCCATCTCTTCGTGAGCCTTAAGAGCCCGTGTCCTGCCTTGAAGATCCTGAAGCAAGCTAAGCAGAGTACTACATGCCTTACTGTTGTTGTGAACTAGATTATACTCTACACCACTTAGAGATTTGTCGTCACTTGATATTTGAAGTTAACATGTCTACGTTCGCAGGCAAGTGGGAGAAGCAGGACAACAGCCAGAGTTTCGGTGGCAAGGTCATGGGCTCCATGAAGAATCCAGGGCCCATGAAGCCGAGGCTCGATCTAGCAGTGAGACAAATCCAAGTTCAAGTCGCCAAACTCGACTCTGCATCCGTCAAACTCAGGGAGAGGGACAATTCAATCTTCAACAAGGTCGTAACATCTCTACAGAAGCACGACGCACAGCACGCGTCAGTCTACGCGAACGAGCTTGCCGAGGTCAGAAAGATGAACAAGATGGTCACGCAGGCAAAGCTCGCTCTCGAGCAGATAGTACTCAGGCTAAGCACCATTACAGAACTCGGAGACATAGTAGTCACCTTGGCTCCCGCGATGGCAGTGATGCGCAACGTCAAGCAAGGCTTGGGGGGCGTCATGCCTGAGGCGGAAAGCGAAATAGGCGAGATCTCTGGTTTGCTGAGTAGCGTCCTGGTCGACGTAGGGACAGTCGGTGGGTACTCGATGAACTTCGAAGCTGCAAATGAGGACGCGGAGCGGATCCTATCAGAGGCTTCCGCGCTCGCGGAGCAGCGAATGAAGGAAAAGTTCCCCGAATTACCCTCCACGCTGCCCTCTGCGGAAGCCGGAATGGAGACCAGCTCGTATTAGAGACGGGAACCACGGGTTCCCGGTCTCTCCTTCTTGTCCCAGAAGGCCGAATCGTGTGGCCTATCTACAAAATCCGCTACCTTTCCCTTCGGCCACCGGATAAGTGAGTGGGTGATAGACGACGCTCTTTCTGTCCTCTGCCTCAACCGGTCGACTGAACCGAAGTCTTCGCAAATGCCGAGGACTTCCTCTAGGTTGCTTCCGTCTCGCTCAGTAGCGCTGCGTCGGGATGAGCCTCCTGTGTATGGCCATGATTACGAACAACCCTGACGACAACGCAAGGGCAAACCAATTGGTTAGGATGCCTGCATAAGGGCTCCCAATCAGGAACTTCGTGGCCTGAAGTGGCATGTACTCTGGCGC
>CAZHNH010000040.1:0-4805 GCA_964533695.1 uncultured Nitrosopumilales archaeon
CCCTTGATTACGAGCCAGGCTGATTCGTTGACTTCGTACTTCCTCTTTAGTTTCGGAAGAAGCGAACGTAACTTCGAGCCTACGCCCCGTAAGCTGTCCAACCCTAGTCCTGCCTCGGAAACCGATACCCTGAACAGGTAAAATGGATTATGCCGCCAGGAACATGATTTGGAATCCAGATTCGTGGCGAGATGCGGCGATATGGGAGGCTAGGGGTGCTGCGCGGCTTCGTGGCCCTGACATGAGCATGATGAAGAACGGAAGCGACTGATCGGCACGTGAAGCCTGTGAGCCCACTACTTCCTTCTTCTTTCCTTGTCCAGGCCGAGAACTTCCCTCACGAAGCTGTCTATTTCCTCGCGGGAGGCCTCTCTGACTGGCTGGCTCATCGGCTCGGTGCCGTATCTTGCCTTGAACTGGTACTTCATTTCCTGTGCGTAGGTCTCCACGACTGACATTCGGCGCCTGTTAGGGTGCCTGTCAATATACCAATTTCAGATTTAATCCACAACAAAGGGTGGGGATGTTATTGAATCTGGCTCATCCATCGTACACGGGGTTTTGAGCATATCTCGATTTCCAGACGTCGCTGCCTTCTTTGACCTATCTAGACAATCCGGTCTCCTTGATGAGAAGTTGCAGCGGCTGCGACGTCTCACCGAGAGAGATGCCGTTCCCTCAGCTGGAGACTTTGCCGACAGGACGTGATGAAGCCAGGGGAACCGACAGACGCCGTTCAATGTTGGCTCGGTGGAAGTTGTTCATTGTACAGAACGGAATCACCCTCGCCCCGAAGTGCTCGTCAGGTACAAGATAGTGGATGCAGCACTTGCGGACTCTTTGGAAGTCGAAGTTGTAGGCATCCATGAAATGCATGTCCCCTATCATTAGAACCCTTCTCATGAATTCTCCAGTCCCTTCGTAATTGCCTCTGAGCAGAATCGGGGCGAACATATCCCTCTTCAGCCTTGTGTCGGTGTGCCTGAGGACGCCATAGAACCCCCTCAGTGTGCCTGCGACTCTCCCGCTTCTACTACTCATGTCAAGCGACGAATAGAGCTTTTCCGCGTTCATGTGTCTCGTAATCGGGTCGAAAGTCACCTTGCCGTTCTCCTTCCTGACGTACACCAAGGTTGCTCTGCCGCACTGGGAATGAGTGGAGAATCTGTCGTAGTGCTCTGGCTTTCCCTTCACGTGTTCGATGTAGGCGGCCAGTGGCACTTCAACGGGTATGGGGTAGAAGTCGCTCGCTCTAATCTGACCGCCAGTCTGCTTTTCCACACCGTTCACCACGTCGGCGTTGGTTATTCGCACCTCGCGAATCTTGTTCCTGTCCATCCTCCCCGCCATTGATATTGGCTGGAAGTTGACACACCTTACGACATCGGAGTTCTCTCCGGCGTATCTCAGGATATCCCCCATCTGGTCGTCGTTGACCCCCCGTTGAAGCGTGACAACCAGGACTATGCTCCCAAACCCGACCTCCCTAGCATTTCGTGCAACATTCAGCTGCCGCTCGGTATAGTAACTGGCTAGCTTCCACTTCCCAACATCGGACATAGTCTTCCCCGAGTCATCCGAGGGCGGAATCCGTCCGACCAGCCTGGGGCCAGGGGTTAATCCGTCGAACTGGAGGTAAAGGGTCGAAATACCTGCATTCACGAGCGTCTTGAGGTATGACTGGCCAGTTTCCGGGTCTCCAACCTTGAGGCCGTTTGTGTTCACTTCGATATGGTTGATCCCATGTCTCTTTGCAACTCTGACGATATCAGGAAGATCATCTCTGACGGTCGGCTCCCCTCCTGAGAGTTGGAGAGCATGGATACCTTTGGGGAAGTTCACTTTAATGGCAGTGTTAAGCATCTTGTCAATCTGGTCAATCGTAGGCTCGTACAGGTAACCAGCAGCCCCTGCGTTGGCGAAGCAGACAGGGCACCTCATGTTGCATCTGTTGGTCACGTCGACGATCGCAAGGACGGTCTTCGACTCGTGGTCGAAGCAGAGGCCGCAGCGGGTCGGACATTCTCCATTCGTGTACGAGATAGGGTTCTGAATGCGGGTTCCCTCCTGGGCGAACTTCTCTGCCCTGAGGTAATCATGAATATCGGTGGAAATCAGGTCCTGGAATTCGCCGTGGAACTCGCAATGCTTGGTCATCCAGACCTCATTTCTAGCGGAATCTATCCACAGCTTTGCCTCGATTTTTCTCCAGTCTCCCTTTTCAGCGTCTATAGGGCAGACCGATTCGGTGGAGCTATGGAGCTCCATTGTGGCTACGGCCGGGGCTGACTATTTACCTATTTCCGGCACCGGCTCGCGCGTTTCCAGAGAATCAGAAAGACAAGTAACGTGTTTGGCAACTCGCTATAAGATCCTCTTCTCCCGCCATTCGTACCTGCATCCGTCGCACCGGTAACGGGTCGTGGTGATTGACCCTGCCCTCGCTGAGTCTGTGATGGAAACCATGACACCGGCGCACGCAGGACAGATCTCGACCATTTGTACTTCTTTCACGAAGAACATGCATCTAAAGCTGGCGCGTGGGAAGGGAATTGCAAGGGGGACAGACTCGACTGAATCCGTCCTTGCGGCGCGAGGAACAGGATCGGCCCTTCTAGGCATCATACCCATCTAGAACGCAGTCAGAAAGCGTCAAGGTGACTAACCCTTCTCAGCTATGTTCCTTCTCCCTGATAGGCGCCTGGCCCATCCAACGGGGAAGGTCACTACCCAAAGCCATATGCGTACTGGCTGGCCTTCGAAGATGATAGTCCAGAATTGAGGCACCGCAGATACCACGAAAATGATGCCTGCGAAGGCAAGAAGGTTTCTCCTGCTTCGAAACTCACCCAAGGCACCCTTCGGAACTAAGCCCCTTTCCTCCTGCGTGCTAAGGTGGGCAAAGTACGCAATGATAAGTGTCATCGCGCCTACGTCAAGCGCAAAGCCCGTGGAAACATCCTGTCCAAATCCAGTGTAGGTCGGACCCTGGAGCACCAGTAGATTGAACAGGTAGGGTTCAAGTGCAACAAAAAAGAGGAGCGTCATGTTCAGCCTCCTCATCAAAGATGTCTCGATAGGCACAACAGAAACGACTGACGTATACCGATACCAGATGTTGATCAGAATAAGGAAACTGAACGCAAATTGCGCGACGGTCGTTAAGAACCTAACATGGCTGCTCGGGACGCTCCCCACTAACTCAATTGCGCTGATAGAGAGTGCGAGCCCAAAAATTAGATCGGTGAGGCCCTCGATACGTGAGCGAGGTATCGAAGACTGGGAATTTGGCATTTGATGTCCTCGGCGTGAGGACGGTAGATAATATGCTCGCTCACCTTCGAATTAGGAAGTTCGTAGCCAGTCTCCCATGGCGGGTCCAATAGGCACAGGGGAGTCCTCCGTGTTTATCGAAGCCATCTATCACTCTCTTCAAAGACGCCTCCGTCGGCATCAGGGAGAGAACTGTGACTCTCCATCAGACTGAACTCAGATATGTTGCGCGCTGACTGAAACAGCCGTGGATTATCTTCCGAACCTTCTGAAGAGTCTACCCAGGATGCCCTTCTTCTGAGGTTCCGGTTGTTCCAAGTTTCTGGGCTCTGCCTGTGTTCCAAGTGACGCGGTGGATACGGCCTCCTCGATCTTTGGGGGAGCTGCATCGGGTGCAGCGATGGGTGCATCGGCCCCGCCTGTCATGCTTTCGGCAGCGACAGTGATTTCCGCAGTCAACTGTGGTGGCGGTTCTATTGCGACGACAGGTGAGTCAGGCGAGGAAGATGCGTAGGCAGCGGAAGGCGCCGCGATGTGTTCCGCATCTTGGCCCTTGATTGTCTGTGTGCTCTGCGCGACTTCGGCTATCCGCACAATGTCGAAGGCCTCGGCGATTTCAGGTACTTTGGCGGCATCCTCCATCCCGTTTGGACCAGTCCCAGCATCCCGTTGCTCCGCTGTCTCGCGCGAGCGCGAGGGCCTGTCACTCCTTCTCTTGAAGAAGACGTCGTTGTGAGACAAAGCGGGAGCGACAGTTGCGTCGGGTGGTAAAGGCCTTACTACCCCATGTTCGGTCGCGAATTCGTGCGTAACTCCTCCAGAGGAAGTACTATTCCTACTGCTGCCCCTTTTTCTCCCCTTTTTCCTGACGAGAGGATCGTCGCCTAGGCCTCTGGGCAAGCGAGAATCTCCTGCGCCAGTTCACTGTATGCCTTGGCGCCGTTGCACTTCGGGTCGTACTCGAATATCGATTTGTGGTAGCTGGGGGCTTCAGCGAGCCTGACATTCACTGGGATCACAGTAGAGAAGACTCGTCCTCCGAACTCGTTCCTGACCTTGGTTGCGACGTCCTTCGAGATCAGAGTCCTTCTGTCGTAAAGAGTAAGGACGGCTCCTATTATCTCCAGTCCCGGATTGATGTCCTCCTTCACCTTCTGAATCGTCTCCTGGAGCTGCACCACTCCTTCCATCGCGAAGTAGTGTGTCTGTATGGGAATGATCACACCGGTCGCCGCCGTTAAACTATTCACTGTGAGCAGACCGAGCGATGGAGGAGTGTCTACCAACACATAGTCATAGGCATGCTTTCCTTCGATTATGCTCTTCAGTTTCTTCTTTAGTTTGAACTGCATGTTGATATCGTTGGCGAGCTTAATCTGGCACGCACTCAGACCGACGTCTGAGGGGACAACATCCAGGTTCTCTTTGTCGGTTCTGATGACCGCGTCCTCAAGCCTGAGGGATTCGTCTAGGAGAAGATCGGTAGTTGTCTTGGTGATGCGTTTCTCAGGAGCTACCAGGTAGTCGGTCGC
>CAZHNH010000041.1:0-43008 GCA_964533695.1 uncultured Nitrosopumilales archaeon
CGAAGCCACATCGCTCTGCGCCCATTCCAACTGAGGCAGCATCTGCGGGGGATTCAACAAAGATCTCAATGTCGATGTTCATACGCCTGTCACTTCCAAATGATCACCAGTCAACGCGCCATCGAGGGTGTTCTTAAGCAACGACCTGTCAATATGTCCAGCCTTCGCCCGAAGTAGACAGTCTTGGCAAGTCCCCTGCATGGATCCGACTCGAAGAACGCGATTCGGTGAGAGATTTCAGGGCGAATGTGAGTCCTCGGCTAGTCTTCGTGTTGTGAAACTAGGTACTGATGGAGAGATTCATCACACAAAAAAGGAGTCTTTACACATGTGCTCGGAGGAGCTAGGTTCCAGACTTGGACTATTTCGAGGCAGTTCAGGAAGGGAGAACCAGGGTCCAAAGAGCAGTTGATCTGCTCCAAAGAATTGCAGGACCCTCCTATCCCATGCTGTTCCTGAAAGTTGGAAGCGATACATGGACTCCGGTAGGGGAGGAGATACTCTTCGCGCTGGTCCCTGGGAAGTCAGGGACAGCGGCTGTATCTGTTTGCGACTGCGAAGGGAATGCTAAGGCAATGACTCCTTGGGTTCCCACTGCGAAGGCGGAGGAACATTCTAGGTCGCTACTGGCAACAGGGGTAGCGAAGTTCGAAGGTGTTGTCCGACTGCCGATTTGAGGGGCGACTTTATTAACGAGAAGGACGATCGTGTCTAATGCTCCAACTCTGCACGGCTCGCCGCTCTGAGGACTCCAAGCAGGACGAGGTACGACCCGTCTCCGTTGAGCAAGAAAAAATTGGGGGTGAAGTAGATGACAAGATGTTCAGTCTGCAAGGGCCGT
Organism: uncultured Nitrosopumilales archaeon; assembly: GCA_964533695.1. Taxonomy (GTDB): domain Archaea; phylum Thermoproteota; class Nitrososphaeria; order Nitrososphaerales; family Gagatemarchaeaceae; genus UBA183. The sequence goes on from CAZHNH010000041.1 coordinate 842, forward strand.
GCGGTAACCGCCTGTTCTGACTGTGGGCAACAGGTCTGTATGTCGCATTCAACCACGATTTTCGATGAGACCACGCGTTCCATGAAGGCGTTCTGCGGCAACTGCACCGCTAAGCGGATGCCTGTTTGGGTCGCAAGACGCAGGTAATAGGCAATAATAATTCAGTTAGTGAAGCGCAGGAAGTGTTCCACTGTGCGCGCCAGAGGTCGCTCGGCACATGTTCGCTGCATGCCCCAAAGGACGAGGGGGATTCTCTGAGCATCGACTGGAGTAATCACCTATAATCAAAGACTTAATTACCTGTAATCAGATATAGCGGCCCATGAAAAGGTCGACCTTGATGTGGATAGCGCTAGGGATAGCCGTTGTAATAGTCGTGGGAGCGTACGCCGCCATTTCAATGAACCAGTCGCACAGCAATTCAATAGGCGTCGTGAACATAGGCTATTTCGCAAACATCAACCACGCGCCCGCAATTCTTGGCATATCGAGCGGGACTTTCCAAGATGCGCTGGGGCCGTCGACTACTATCAAGACTACCCTCTTCACATCGGGAACCCCAGAAATGACTGCCCTCGTGGCCGGTCAGATCGATATCGCCTTCGTCGGCCCTGACCCTGCGGTCAACGCGTACATTCAGGGTGGTGATTCAGGGCTCCAGATAGTCGCTGGTGTCGCATCTGGTGGTGCTGTCTTCGTAGTTCAAGGCAATTCAGGCATAACCCCGGGGGACGCGAAGGAGCTAGCCGGGACGACTCTGGCGGCACCAGGAGTTGGGAACACGCAAGACATCGCTCTCAGGTACTACCTCAAGGAGAATGGCCTCAATGCGGGTCCAGGAGGGAACGTCACCGTGGAGGATACTCCTAATTCGAACATAGTTGCCCTGTTTGCAAAGGGTTCTATAACGGGAGCGTGGGTTCCTGAACCTTACGGGGAGGTGCTCATCCAACAGTATGGAGGCAAACTCTTCTTAGACGAAAGCAGTCTGTGGCCTAACGGCGCTTTCTCGACAACGGAGTTGGTTGTAAGAACTGCATTCTTGCAAGCGCACCCTGATGTCGTCAAGGACATAGTCTCTGGTGTGGTCACTGAGATATCGTGGATCAACGCTCATCCGTCGCAGGCACTGACAGACCTGAACTCGTCTATCTTCGCCTTGACAAATCAAGGCTACAGCTCATCCATCCTGAGTGCAGCGCTCGCTAGAATGACTTTCACCTACGATCCTCTCGAGACATCGGTGGCGGCACAGGCGCAGCATGCCTATGCGGTTGGCGACCTACAGCAGGATCCTACTCTTACTGTCCTATCGGGAGTCTACAACTTGTCAATGCTCAATGAGGTCCTGACCTCACAGGGACTACCCACCGTAGTGTCGTAGGCGATCGATATTGTCCGTTCCCGACGCCCATACTCTGTCTCTGCGCGAATACATGCGTTCAGTCGAAACTAGGAACCTACTTAGCATAAGGAAGCTCGAGAAGTCCTACCACGCCGGCAGCGGGAAAAGCCGCAGAGATCTCCTAGTCCTGAGCGATATCAATCTCGACGTAGGCGACGGGGAGTTCGTTTCAATCATAGGACCCTCGGGGTGCGGCAAGAGCACACTCCTAAACATCATCGCTGGGCTCGCTGGTGGCGATTCAGGCGAAGTCGTGATTACTGGTCACAGAGTCCCGTCTTCAGGCCCCGACATCATAATGATTTTCCAGGAGGACGCACTATTTCCCTGGTTGGACGTGCAGGCGAACGTAGAGTTCGGCCTGAAGCAGCAAGGGGTATCTAAAGAAGAACGGCAGAGAATTGCGGGACAATGCATCGAGATGGTCGGGCTCACGTCTTTCTCGGGTTCATATGTTCACGAGTTGTCAGGAGGGATGAAGCAGAGGGTTGCCATTGCGAGAGGTCTTGCGCTGAATCCGAGGATACTGCTGATGGACGAGCCTTTTGGCGCGTTAGACGCGAGAAACCGTGAGATACTTCAACGGGAGATCCAGAGCATCCACGCGCGCACCAAGAAGACCATCATCTTCGTAACTCATGACGTTAGGGAAGCATTCTGTCTGGGGGACAGGGTCATTGTGTTCAGCCATGCCCCTGCCAAGATTAAGAAGCAGTATGTGGTCGACCTCCCGCGACCCAGGAAGGCAGAAGACCCTGCACTTCACGGACTCATTGAGGCGGCAATGCGAGATTTGAAGGAGGAGGGAGAATTTGCAGAGCAAGACCCAGGGCAATCACCAGCCTGACCGTAACGGACGTCGGGTCGGAATCAATCTCACCGACATCGTGGACATTGCTATTGGCCTGGCAGTCATACTCGTCGGCTGGCAAGTAGTCTTCTGGTTGAAATTGTATCCTCAATCCATTTTCCCCTCTCCCGCAACGACCCTTCGCACATTCCTGAGGTTGATTCAGGCGGGTACGCTGCCCACGGATGCCTATACGACCGGGTACAGACTCATAGCGGGCTTTGCGCTTGTGATGATAATCGGTCTAGCAGTGGGCGTTTTGATGGTGAAGTTCAAGCGATTCGGGAGGACCATGGCTTCTTTTAGCCTCGGTCTCCAGGCTTTCCCTTCGATTGCGTGGGTCCCATTCGCCATTCTCATCGTCGGCTTGAACGACTACGGGATAATCTTCGTCATCGTCATGAGCTCGGCCTTCTCCGTCATGCTCTCCACGTATTCCGGGCTAAGGAACATCCCCCCAATATACCTCAAGGCTGCGAGCAATATGGGCGCCCACAAAGTAGCTCTTCTTACCAACGTGATGCTTCCGGCTTCGATGCCTTCGCTTATTACGGGAATGAGGCAAGCTTGGTCTTTCTCCTGGCACGCCGTCATAGGCGCAGAAATGGTGATGGGGACAGTTTCCGGCTTGGGTTTTGCACTAATCTACGGTTGGGACTTCCTGAGGATGGATGTCGTCATCGCTTCTATGATAACTGTATTCATCATAGGGTTCGTCGTTGATAGGCTAATTTTCTACAGACTGGAGCGCAGCGTACGCTCGAAGTGGGGCCTGGCATCTTAGCCTGTCTCGGACAAAAAGTGTATCTAGCTGACCTATTGAGCAACAAAAGGATGCCGAGTAAGTATACGACAGTTTCAATTCCTCAACCTCTTCACGAAAGGATACAGAAACTGATTGAGAAAAAACCGGGTTTCAAGTCGGTTTCTGACTATGTGACTTATGTCCTAAGGGAGGTTATTGCGATGCACGAAACTAAAGAAGTCCCCGAGCCCTTCACCAGCGCAGATGTGGAAGAGATCAAGCAACGCCTGAAGGCTCTAGGATATCTCTAGGCGATCACAATTTGCCTGCATCGCCCCACGGAGGGACTCTAGTCCAGGTTAAGCAGGCTCCTTCAGACTCGGGTGTCTTCGAGGGATTCTCTGATGCCTGCCGGCTGAGCATAGGGCAGGAGACACAGAAGATCGTATGGAACTTGGGGAATGGAGTGTTCAGCCCACTCAAGGGGTTCATGGGAGAGGGTGACTACGCCAATGTGATCGAGCAGATGAGACTCGAGAACGATGTGCCATGGACCCTGCCTATTCTATTGTTCTCTGAGCGGCCCAAGGGTGTGAAAGCCGGAGATGATGTAATGCTTGCCGACGGGGATAGGAGGCCCGTAGCGGTGATCTCCTACGAAGGAAACTTCGACATCGACAGAAAAGAGTATGCTAAGAAAGTCTTCGGGACCGAAGATTCGTCGCACCCCGGAGTCTCCAAGGTCTACACGAGTCCTTCAAGCGTGATTTCTGGCAAGCTAAAGGTCATCGCTCGTCCGGAATATGGAGGTTACGCTGACTGTACCCTGACACCAAAAGAGACACGGATCCTTTTCACAGAAAAGGGGTGGAAGACGGTGGTAGCTTTTCAGACAAGGAACGCTCCCCACATCAATCATGAGTACCTCCAGAAGAGTGCGCTCGGACTTGTAGATGGGCTTTTCGTCAACCCCGTCCTCGGAAAGAAGAAGTCCGGGGACTTCCGGGACGAGGTAATCGTAGCTTCCTACCGCGCGCTAATCAACAACTACTACCCGAGGGACTCGGTTGTTATGAGTGTGCTCCACTACGAGATGCAGTATGCAGGCCCGAAGGAGGCCATCACACACGCAATCATGCGCAAGAACTTCGGGTGCACCCATATCATAATCGGCCGTGACCATGCGGGAGTCGGGGACTTCTACAAGCCCTACGCAGCCCAGGAGATCTTTGGTGAGTTCCCCGATCTGGGAATCTCTCCTCTCTTTTTCAGGGAGTTCTACTACTGCAAGAAATGCGCAGGCATCGCAAGCGAGCGGACTTGCCCTCACACTGAGGACGACAGACTGAGCTTCAGCGGAACGAAGCTGAGAAAGATGTTTAGCGAGGGAGAGGTCCCGCCAAAGGAGTTCATGAGACCAGAAGTGGCCCAGGCGATTATGAAGTTCAAGGAACCATTCGTGGTATAGACGATGAAGCTCGCTGTAATTGGTGTGGACTCAGTCCCACCTGAACTCCTTTTCGACAAGCTAATCGACAAACTCCCCAACTTGGGGGCACTCTACAGACAGGGGTTTCATGGGAGCCTACGGACCTGCGACCCTCCAATAACCGTCCCGGCATGGATGGTCATGATGACGGGCAAAAACCCAGGAGAACTTGGAATCTACGGCTTTCGTCACAGAAAGGGGAGCTCGTACACGGACGGATACATCGTCAATTCGACGCACGTGGGCCACAGGACGATTTGGGATGTTCTCTCGGACCACGGGCTGAGCTCGGTCGTCCTTGGAGTTCCTCCTGGTTACCCCCCCAAGCCTGTCAAGAACGCAAACGTTGTGTCTTGCTTCATCACTCCTTCACAGGACAGGCAGTTTACGTACCCCGAAGCGCTCAAGGAAGATGTTCTGAGGGCGGCGGGTGGGAATTATGTGTTTGACGTCACGTTCAGGACAGAGGAGAGGGAGACACTGAAGAGAGAACTCTTCGAGATGACGGAGAAAAGGTTCGATGTCGCCGAATATCTGGCGAAGAACAAACCTTGGAGTTTCTTCATGATGCACGAGATAGGATTCGATAGGCTCCACCATGCCTTCTGGAAATTCTTTGACCCGAGTCATCCGAAGTTCGCCGAGGGGAATCCTTACAGGAACATCGACCTCGAGTACTACGCTATGTTCGACAGGAGGCTGGGACGTCTCCTAGAAATCTTTGGAAATGATTGCGCAACTATGGTTATGTCTGACCATGGGTCGAAAGCCATGCGCGGTGCTTTCAGCATTAACCAGTGGCTCCAGCTCGAGGGCTACCTAAAGCTGAATACCGATCCCAAAGGGCAGACTGAGCTTGAGAAGGCTGACATTGATTGGACTAGGACAAGGGCCTGGGGGTGGGGGGGATACTACGCTAGGATATTCTTCAACGTCAAGGGACGTGAGTCGCATGGAGTCATCGAACCATCGGAGCTGGGAAAGGAAAAGAAGGAACTGATTGCCAGAATAAAGTCGATCAAGGACAACACAGGTAGGAAAATGGCGAACGAGGTCCTCGAACCAGAAAAACTGTATGGAGTCGCCAGAGGAGATAAGCCTGATCTCATGGTCTACTTCGACGGACTGAACTGGAGGTCTGCGGGGACATTAGGGCACGACTCGCTCTATCTGACGGAGAATGATACCGGCCCAGACGATTCGGTGCACTCGATGGATGGCGTGTTCATGATGGGCAAGCCGGGATGGAAGCCTCATAGGGGGAAAGGCGAAGGCCTTCACGTCGGGATGATAGCTCCAACGATATTGACACTGATGGGGCTCGACCCGAAGGAGGAAGGGATGGATGGACCGGTGATTAAGGAGGCCGTAGACGCGCGTTGAGCTATGAATCGGAGGGCTTCACTATATGGATGACGGGGCTCCCCGCATCCGGAAAATCTACGCTCGCTGGTCTTCTCAAGGAGCGACTGATTTCGGATTTTGGGAGACGCGTAGAACTGCTCGACGGGGACGAAATAAGGAAGGGGTTATCGAGAGATCTCGGCCTTTCGAGGGAAGACAGGGAGGAACATGCGAGAAGGGTCGCATTCGTAGCGAAACTGCTTTCGAGAAACGGGGTGGTGTCCATTGTCGCCCTGATTTCGCCCTACAGAAGGTCCAGGGCCGAAGCCCGCGCAACAATCGGTCCAGAGAGATTCGTCGAAGTCTACGTAAAAGCGTCGTTGGAGGAGTGCGAAAGGCGTGACCCGAAGGGGCTGTACGCAAAGGCAAGGAAAGGGGAAATTGACAACATGACCGGAATCCAGCACCCCTACGAGGAACCCACGGACGCTGAGCTGATAGTCGACACCGAAAGGGGAGATCCAAGACAATCCACCGAATACGTCATCTCAGGCCTCCGAAGAATCGGCAAACTCTCACCTAGCGCCTAAGAAAGAAGTTCGAACTGGTTAAAACGGACTGCAGCTGGGAGAAGGCCATGAGTAGCGACGAGAAGGTCGTCCCGGTGCCGGCCGAGCTATACGCGAAGCTCTCGGAACTCATCGGGAAGACTAGTGCGGAATCTGTGGACGAATTGGTGGTAAGAATCATCCGCGATTGGGTCTCGAAAGAGACCTCAACTGGCCCCAAGACGAGACCCGTTCCTATCGCCGCGGAAGACGAAAAGGTAGTTGAGGAAAGACTGAAGTCGCTAGGCTATATGTAGGCCTTGGTTCCATGCCCAGGTACATCTCGTTCAGGCTGGCTGGCCTCAAGACCTGCCGGGGATGACGAGATTTGACTGATTCTCCGAACATAATCATCGTTGTACTCGACACCCTCAGGAAGGACGTTCTTCGTGCATACGGCGGGGGCACGAGTTCACCGAACCTAGACGTTCTGGCAGCCGACGGAGTCGTCTATCAGAACTGTGTCGCATCGTCCCCTTGGACCGCCCCGTCTCACGCCTCACTCTTCACCGGCCTCCTCCCATCTAGGCACGGCGTCCACGAAAGCTGGGACAATAAGATGCTGCAAGTCTTCGGGTCGATGAAGTCGGTATCTGCGGAACCTCTCGCTTCCTACCTCGCTGACAGAGGATATGAAACCACATGCTATTCAGCCAACGCCAACATAGCGCCGGGCTCAGGCTTCGAGCGTGGGTTTAGCTCATTCTCCCTGATGAATGTCGACCCCCCCGACGATTCGAAGCAGGTGCTGAGCATGGCCCGGAGTTACGGAAGAACAAGAAGAGAAATCGCGACGAATCTATTGAAGCAAGGGAAGGTAGGCGACCTGACGCGCCTCTACCTGGAAGACAGGAGGCTGAAGCGCGAATACAAGAAAATGAACTTCCCGCTGTTCAAAGGGGGAGACAGAATAGCTACATCGTTGGGGGGGCGAAAACTTGAGCAACCCTTCTTCCTTTTCGTCAATTTGCTCGAGATGCACGAGCCCTACCTTAGGGGCGAGCCAGGCATGGAGCCAAAGCCCATTGCAGATTTGTTCGGCAAGAGGACGGTCGGAAAGCAGATAATGGAAGCGATTAGGCACAGGTACGCGGAAGAGGTCTCCACGGTGGACTCCTTCTTCGGCGCCATTCTGCATTGGCTCAGGGATTCGGGGACATACGACGATTCCATGGTGATAGCCACTTCGGACCATGGTCAATCGCTTAAGGAGATGGGATTCTACGGACACGGGACTTTCATGCATGACGAAATACTGCAGGTTCCCCTCATAGTGAAGTACCCGGGAGGCAGCAAGCCGAAGCTGAAGCCAGGCTACCAACCGCTACACCGAGTTCAGGAGGCGGTCAAAGACTCCCTAGTCGGCGTTCATGACGGCATAAGTCTCACCTCTGACCACGCAGTGGCGGAATCCTTCGGAATTCCAAACGGTCTGGAGAGCGTCTCCGACGCGCGGGAATTCGCCGCCAAGAGGGCACGCTTCGACAGACCGAGAAAAGCCGTCTACATGAAAGGACTGAAGCTTGCCGTCGACGGACACGAGGGGGTCATCGAGGAGTTCACCAAAGCAAGGAAACCTCTCGGGCCGGGGGAGTTTTCAGAGGAACTAAAGGAGATGGTAGGTGTCTTGCGGGAACTTCGGGATGTCGGCTTCAAGCTTCCGGCCTAGTTGGCGGCCGCCTGCCCCTGCGGGGCATCTGCGCCTGCCTCGCGGTTTCTCCACGTCGCAATCGCAGCCCTTACAAGGACCCTGAATCGCCTGTCCATGCAAGTCAGAGTTCCGAAATAGACTGCGCTCCCTACCACCACCATCGCAAATAGGCGAAGACCGTATTGGAGGGTGTTCAGGCCGCCCGGGATTACCACGCCTTCAATCAAGAGCAGAACTAGGGCCATCACCCCAGACGAGGCGATGTAAAACGCAGGAGATGGAGTAATCATCAGGGTAGTGCGTTGGAGTACTCGCCTGAGCTTGACTGCAACCAATATGCAAGTGAGCAGAAGCTGAGCGAGCGCCCAGTATGTGACGATTTGGTACACAGGCGCAAATCCAGCTGCACTGAGATGACCTAGGACGAAGACGATAGAAAGGTAGGCCACGAAGTAGGCGGCGTTCGCCCCGGAAACGAACATCTGGTCGCTCCCCATCAGACGTCTCCGCCTGTTTTCGGTGCTGAGATCTGCTGTGTCTCTCCCCATCAGAGTCTGGTCGAAGACCGACGAGACCAATGTTACCACCGCAGCCAGAGAAAGGATAATCAGCGCGTTCGAGCTGTTGACGTAGACCGGCTTGAGGAGATACAGTATCTTGGACGCAAGGGCTATCGTCCCCGCAGCCATTGGGACGCCGAAAAGGAGAGAAAACTCTAGAAGTTTTCCAGGGAGTCTCTCCGATTTCCCCCTCAGAAGCACAGGGTAAAGCGCAATAGACAGAAAAGTCGAATAGGAGACAAGCGTTGCTACCTGAAATGCAGCCTGATAGAATCCTGCGAATGTCGTCCCCTCAGCCCCGATGGAAGCGACGAACGTGTCAGCAATGCTGAGCACGTAAGTGAAGGTGTACACCACCGGGACGTGGTAGTCCTTCAGCCATTTCCTGGCCTTCCCAAGGTCAATTCTGTCCTTTCGAACATCCCTAAGCTGCACCGTAGAGGAGGCGGATTGAACGAAATAGGACACCGCTATCGAGAGGATGACTCCATTGATTCCAAGCTTGAAGGAGTAAAGGAGCGGGAACGCGGCCAGGAGCTTGGCTGGCTCAGATATCATGAGGGAATAAGCCCCGATGGCGGGGTTGTGTCCAAGTACGAGTGCCTGCGTTGCGAGGCTCCAGTAGATCAGCGGGACAAGAATGACGGCTGCAACGAACGGCGCGAGTGTCGATTCGATGATTGAATGTACGCCGAAGGAGAGTAACAGGTACAGGATGACACCTGCCAGGCTCATCATCAGGCAGAGCGACTGGGTCGTCCTGCCAATTATCGCTCCCCGCGCAACTTCACGGGTCGCCCAATATGTGAAGAGCCCTGCAGGAAACGTAGAGAACATGATGACGTCAATAAGGAACTCCCAAAGTCCGAACTGGGTCGGCATAAGAGATCGGGTCACCATAATTAGGAAGAGCAGACCAGTGAAAATGCTGATTACTCTCGACGTGAAGACTATGAGGCCTGTTCTCCTCGGCCTCAAGGTGTTGGTCAATCAGCTCTCACACCACTAGAACATGAGCCTACATAAGCTCGGCCGCTATTCAGAATAAAAGAGAAGAAACACAGAATCCACCCGCGGCTATTTCGGCGTGATGAATTGAAAGATTCGACCTAGTCGACGGTGAAATAGAGGCGCCGATTGCTCTTCCCCTTGTTCTCTGTTCTTAGTCCGACTACCTTTCCGATTTCCTTCGAATTTCGAACGTGGACCCCACCGTCAGCTTGGGCGTCGACGTCTCCGATCTTCACTATACGAAGCATTTCGACGGCAGGAGGAGAGGCGGCAGCCAGCTTGACCAGACCCGGAGTGGCGAGCACCTGCTCCCTTCTCATGAACAGAGTCTCGACGTCCACAGCGCGCCTCACAACACCGTTGACCAGCTCTATGTAGTGCGCCAACTTCTCCCTATCGAACTGATCGAGGCTCAGGTCGACCCTAGATTCGTGAGGGGCAATTTGGTTGCCTGTGATCAGCGCCCCCGTTTCCCTGTTCACAACGGCACTCAATATGTGGGCAGCAGTGTGCATTCTCATTATCCTATACCTGCGGATCCATTCTAGCTCGCCATGAACTGCCTCGCCTCCTTTCATCGTCGTAGGCTGTTCAATCAAATGGACTATCTCTTCTTCTTCCTTCACAACCTCCATTACTCTCAATCCATTTAATGTCCCGACATCAGAGACCAATCCACCGCCTCTGGGGTTGAAAGCGGTCTGATCGAGCACCACTCTGTTGCCTTCCGAGGTGACCACTTTCGCATCGAACTCTTTCATGTACATGTCTTCCCAAAAGAGACGCCGAGTCAACGGCGAGAGGTCCTCTGTTTCTCTCTTTAACGTTGACAGGTTTCAGTAACTAGTTATCTTGGTCTGGTTCAGCTCTCTTGTTATCAGTGCGCTCTCATCTTTCCATTTGGGAGGGGGTATCACCAACTTGGATAGAGCCGAGCCCATGGCCCCTCTGAAAGTCTCGTGTTTCTCGAACGGTTCCTGCATCAAGCGGCGGATGCTTTCTCGAATGTTCCAGACTCCAAGTGGCATTATGAAGCCTGGGTATGTCTCTCTTAGTACAATGGCAGCTGCCTGTCTCCCCTCCCTCGCTAGCGCCTCAGCGACCGCTAGCCTTGTGGAGTAGTAACAGCCTCCAACTTTGGCATAACTCGTTCTGCCGAAGTACTCCTCGTAGTCCCCTATCATATAGGGGGCAGTAGAGAATTGGTTCCAGGTTGTGTTCGGGAACCATGCCTCAATCCACTCAAACCTCCAGGGCTCTGGGAGTAGGATTGCCACATACTGGTTGTCGTACGCCCTGAAACTGTAGACCCTGAATTCGTCTATTGTCGGGTTGTGCTTGACCCTTTCGAGCTGGCTAAGGCTTATTGTGCTGTCGACGGCGGTGATGCTCCAGCGCGTCGGGACTACTTTCCTCCTCGAGCCGTTTCCGAACATCCCTAGACTGAACGCCTTCTGAATTCTCGTTACCAGAACTCCCTTAGAGTAAAGTTCCTCAACAGCGTCGACCGCCCTCATCGCCCGGTCGTAGTGCACTTTCTCTATCCGCCTGTCAACCGACGGATTACTGATCTTGAACTGCTGAAGGGGCGCCGAGGGTCCATACGGCTGCGTGTCTTCACTGAGAGTGAGGACTTGCCTCGGCGGCTTGGTCAGCTTAAGTTCGGTATCGACCGGCTTGGCTGCCATCGCCAATTCTTGTAGTGACGATAGGAGCCTGCCCGGGTTCGCCGCCTCGTCTACCTTCGTCCTTGAATTCCCCCTAACGAGCGAGAACCGATAGTCGACTATCTGGTCTAAGGGCCTTCCAAGCCATTCCTCTGGGGTGTCGAGAATAGCAGTGTCGCCAAACTGAGCCGGAACCAAAGGGCCGATGGATATGCGTGGGTAGCCCTGTCTTCCCACAAACACCCCTGGAGGAGACGACCCATCAATTTCGTCCCCGGACATAGGCGCCATTTGTTTCGCCATTGCCTGTGCCTTGACGATGATAGGGCATCTTGGCTTCCCACACAACAGCTTCGCCCCACGACACTGTAGGCACATCCAGGCTGGAGGCGAGTCAGCAACCTCGATCGACTGCGCTACGTCGTCTTCCATACCGACGACGCTCGATGGAATGATGCTCGAAAGCCAGGTGATCCTCTTTGGCATCAGAGCACCTTTAATCCTCCCTCGCCTCTTAAGTTCCTCGGAGGGACGCTGTTCTGAAACTATTCACGCCTATCGCTAAATAGCCTCTTGAAGCCACGCAAAAGCGAATGCCACGTTTTGCTCATATGGCAGACATTCACATCGGAGCATTCAGGCAACCTGAACTCAGGAAGCTTTTGACGAGTACCTTTGAAGCGGCAGTTCAAGAGTGCATAGACGCCGGTGTCGATTTCGTTGTCATGTCTGGTGACATATTCGACTCTAACATCCCGGACCTCTCTTCCGTGAGGGAAGCAACGAGTTGCATAAGGAGGGCAAAGGACAGGGGTATCAGGTTCTATGTAGTCTACGGCAGCCACGACTACAGCCCAAACCATGCCTCGGTCGTCGACGTGCTCGAGAGCGCTGGCCTCTTCACCAAGGTAGACCGGGGGAGCACGAAGGACGGCAAGCTCGAACTCGAATTTGTCGTCGACGAGACGGGGGCTAAAATCTGTGGAGTATCTGGGAAGAAACTTTCACTCGACAGAAGCGAGTACGAGTCCCTCAACAGGAAAAGGCTCGAGTCTGAGCCAGGTTTCAAGATCTTTGTCTTCCACGGCGCAGTAGAGGAGCTGAGGCCAGAATCTCTCCACAATATGGAAGCAATGCCGGCCTCCCTGCTTCCCTCAGACTTCTGTTACTACGCCGGAGGCCATGTGCACAACCGAAATTCGGTCAGTCTTCCGGCAAGGCCAAACATTGCATATCCGGGCACTCTCTTCGCAACAGACTTCAGGGACTTAGAGCCGCTTGCCCAAGGCGAACAGCATGGATTCTATATCGTAGAGTTCGAGGATCGAGTGGAAGATATCCGGTTTGTTCCGTTGAGTGTCTGCGAGGTAGTTGGGCTAGAATATTCGGTCAATGGGAAGAGCGCAGAGCTTGCACGGGGTGAGCTAATGACTCTCGCTCGGACCTCTGACGTCAAGGGCAAAGTCGTCCTCCTCAGGGTGCGAGGAGAGCTCTCTGAAGGATTGACTGCCGATATCGGAATCTCTTTGATAAGGAAGGTGCTGGCGTCGAAGGGGCCGCTATGCGTCCTCCCGAACCTCACTCAGCTCACTTCCAAGGAATTGACCACTCAGTCGGCGGTTCCCAAGACACCTGACCAGACTGAAAGGGATTGTTTCGCCCACGGGATCTTGTCGGTTAAGGTGCCAGATCCAAGGCTGTCAGGGGAGAACGGCGTGAAACTATCGCTGGAACTTCTAAGGAGCCTCAAGGATGAGAGGAAGGACAACGAAACGAAGGCGGACTACCAAGAAAGGGTGGAGCGGGCGGGATTGGATGTATTGGGGTTAGAGGGTGAGTCGCCGTGCTAATCACCCATCTGTCCCTTAGGAACATCAGGAGCTTCAACGACGGGACAGATGTGAATATTGACCTGCCTGAAGGAACAGTTCTCTTCGAAGGAGATGTTGGCTCTGGCAAGTCCACAATCCTCTATGCGGTCGAGTTCGCCCTCTTCGGGCTTGGAGATATGGACGGAAGCTATCTTCTGAGCGAAGGCGCGAACTCAGGATACGCAAAGGTGAGAATCCTCCAAGGGCACAAGACTCTAGAAGTCCACCGAGGGCTCAAGAGAACCGGAGGGAACGTCTTACAAGAAAGTTGCTATATTTCCGAAGATGGAACTGTCAGCGAGCTTTCGCCAGGAGATCTTAAGCAGCGCGTGATCGGAGAGCTCGGCTTCAATGAGCCATCGCACCCACGCGCTGAAAGCCTCGTCTTCAGGTATGCCGTCTTCACTCCTCAAGAGCAGATGAAGGAAATAATCCAACGGAACCCTGACGAGAGGCTTCATGTGATTAGGCGGGTTCTAGGTATCCAGAGCTACCAGGTTGCCGCGGAGAACTCCGATCTCATCGTGAAGCGGCTGAGGAACGATGTCAGGAACGCTGAGGCGGCCACGGAGGATCTGGAAGAGATGGAAGAGGAGGCCGAGCTCGAGAGATTCAGGATCAAGGAATTGGACCTCCGCATCCCTAGACTTCAGATGGAGGAAACACAAGCAGAATACCAGACGGAGTCGCTTTCAGCCAAGTTGGAGGAGGCCAAGGGCGAAAGAGAGAGAATCGGTGCGATTGCCGAGAGAATCCCCGAGATTAGACGAAGCATGACACGCCTCCAGTCAGACATCAACGAAGACGAAGAGCGAATCTCCGACCTCGAGCGCAGGATAGAGCAAGAATACATTCCGTCCATGAATGCCTTCATAGAGAAGCCCCCACCCACAGAACTTCGCGCGGAAGAGCTCGAGCGCGATCTGGGGTCCAAAGAGATGTCACTGGAAAAAAGGCGTGCGACGTCGCTGCTTCTTGCAGGCCGGCTCAGCGAGACAAAAGAACTTGTCAAGAACGGGGTCTGTCCCCGGTGTGGGCAGCGTATCTCCCGCGACTTCAAGGACCAGTCTGCACACTTGGAAGAGGAATTGCAGAGCGTTCAAATCGAAGTTGCCGCATTGGATGAGGAGGTCTCAAGGCTTGACTCATTGCTGGAGCGGGCACGCCGGTACTTAGAGGAAGAACGAAAGTACATTCATGAATCCAAGCAAAAGGCCGAGATGGAAATAGAAATCGGTGCCAGAAGAAGACATGCCACCGATTCGCGTCGCGAGGCACAGCGGCTTGGAGAGGACCTTTCCAAGACGGAGGCAGAAGAGGCACGCCTGGCGGAACTCAAGTCCAAAATTGACGCAATTACAAGAGACCTCAGGAAGTCGCAGGAATGGAAGGAGAAGCTGGCGAGGACACTGACTGAATCAACCACGGCCAAGGGGTATGCCGAGGGGTCGCTGGTAAAACTGGTATCCCAGATCGAAGCGAAGAGAAAAAAGAGAGAGCAAGTAAAGCGTCTGAGGATACATTCGTCCTGGCTCGCCGACTTCTTCAAGCCGACCGTTGAGCTGATAGAAAGACAGACTATGATTCAGACTAACCTGAGGTTCAGCCAGCACTTCCAACGATTCTTCTCTTATCTAGTCGATGACCCTGATCTGTCGGTGCGGGTGACAGATGACTTCTCGCCGGTTTTTGAGAGGCAGGGCTACGTACAAGAATTCGATACTCTCAGTGGAGGGGAGCGTACGAGCATTGCCCTAGCCTACAGACTTGCGCTTAACACAATTGTCCAGGAAGACATCGGGACAGGAACGGGTGACCTTGTCATCCTTGATGAGCCGACTGACGGTTTCAGCAAGGAACAGATTCAGAAGATGCGAGAAATTCTCGGGGCGTTGCATTCTAGGCAGGTGATTCTAGTATCCCACGAGAAAGAACTCGAATCTATGGCAGATAGGATGATGCTTGTTGAGAAAGTGAATGGAACGTCCAAGGTTTCCCCAGTCTGATTCGCCGGGGGCTCCGACTCTCACTCACGCAAGCGCAAAGGAAGGCTGCCATTGGAAAGATACGAATGACGTCCAAACAGACGCGTAGCAACGCAGTAATACATGTGATTCTGCGTACCGCTTGGCGAAATGCCTGACATCGAAAGGATGTTCGACCCGAAGTCAGTTGCCCTGATCGGGGCAACTGACAAAGCTGGGACTGTCGGGGAGGCGACTCTACGGAATCTGCTTCTTGGAAAGCAGAAGCGCTCCATCTTTCCTGTCAACCCCAACCACAAGAGTATCATGGGACTACAGTGTTACCCCTCTATTTCGGCTGTTAAGGAACACGTTGACTTGGCAGTGGTGGCTACCCCAGCGAGTTCTGTCCCGGCGGTCGTTGAAGAGTGCGGGAAGGCTGGAGTCGATGGAGTTGTAATCATCTCCGCGGGGTTCAGAGAGGTGGGGGAAGCGGGGGCAAAGCTGGAGGAGGAAATACAGAGTATAAGATCCAGATACGGATTTCGCCTCCTTGGTCCCAATTGTGTTGGTTTCGCCCGACCTTCGGCGCACCTGAATGCGACGTTTCTTAGGGACAACCCTGAGCCTGGCTCGATTGCGTTCATATCTCAGAGCGGAGCACTCGGTTCTGCAATTCTCGATTGGGCAATGGTTTCCAGAGTCGGTTTCAGTCTTTTCGCCTCACTGGGATCGATGCTGGACCTTGATTTCGGCGACCTGATAGACTTCCTTGGCAGCGACCCGTCGACTCGAAGCATCATACTCTACGTTGAGGGAATCGGGCATGCCAGGAAGTTCATGAGCGCCGCAAGAGGGTTCGCAAGGACCAAGCCAATCATCGTGCTGAAAGCCGGGAAGCACAATACCGGGGCTAGGGCGGTCCGGTCTCACACAGGGGCGCTGGCAGGCGACTTCGAGGTATACGATGCCGCCTTCAAGAGAGTCGGGGTGGTGAGGGTCGATGAAATAGGAGACCTCTTCAACTGTGCCAGCGTTCTCGACTCAAGGCGTCTCCCTGCGGGTCCGAGGCTTGCGGTTGTCACCAACGCTGGCGGCCCTGGGGTCGTCGCATCGGACGCAGTGGCCGACCATGGAGGAGAGCTCGCAAAGCTATCTGACGAAACGATGCGTGTATTGAATGACCGCCTCCCGGCGTTCTGGAGCCGTGGGAACCCCGTTGACGTGCTCGGAGATGCAGACGTGGCAAGGTATAGCTCGGCACTTGAAGCCTGCCTAGCAGATCCCAATGTCGATGGCATCTTGGCAATCTGCACTCCGCAGGGGGTGACTCCCTCGACGGAACTCGCCGATGCCGTCATCAATTCTGCAAGGGAGAAACGAAAGCCTGTCCTCACTGTTTGGATGGGCGAGAAGGGCGTGGTAGACGCAAGGAGGAAGTTCTCGGAAAACAGCATCCCTACGTATCCTACGCCTGAGCAGGCTGTGAAGACGTACATGTACATGTACAGGTACAGGCGAAACCTCGACCTACTCTACGAAACGCCCGAGGAGGTCCCGGTTGACATGATGCCTCCCAACAGCCACCTGAAGCTCATAGCGAGAAGGGCCATAAAAGACAGGAGGTTGCTCTTGTCTCAGTCGGACGCGGACAAGTTCCTAGACGCCTATAACATCCCTAGGCTTCACGGCGGATTCGCCAGAACTCCCGACGAGGCAGTGATGGTCGCACGCAGGATGGGTTACCCTGTAGTCCTGAAGATTGTCTCGCAGGAGATCTCGCACAAGAGCGATGTCGGCGGGGTTGTTACGGGCATCACGTCTAGTGAAAGGCTCGCAGATGAATTCGTCAAGCTCATCGACAGGGTCAAGATTCTAAAGCCGGAAGCTCAAATCGATGGTGCTTACGTCCAGAAGATGGTCGGGACTGTCGACTATGAGCTGATACTTGGCTCAAAGAAGGACGTGGACTTTGGGGCGGTTTTGCTTTTCGGGTCGGGAGGAACAGGAGTTGAGCTCTTCCGGGACTTCTCCATCGGATTGCCTCCAATGAATCAGGTCTTGGCGAGAAGAATGATGGAGGAGACGACGATCTACAAGGCGCTATCGCGCGGTCTAAGAAACAAGCTTCCAGTCCAGCTGAAACCTCTCGAGGAGGTGGTTGTGCGTCTCTCAGGCATGGTGGCCGACTTTCCTGAGATAGCTGAGATGGACATCAACCCTTTGTTCATCTCAGAAGGCAGAGCGCTCGCGGCGGACGTGAGAATCCTCCTGGATCCGACGATTCCAATCGATTACAACCCATACCAGCACCTCGTGATCACGCCCTATCCAACCAAATATGTGGTCCCCTACAAGCTCGAGGATGGGACTGATGTCATGCTAAGGCCAATCAGGCCCGAGGACGAAGCCCTGGAGGCAGAGTTCATCAATAGCCTCTCGGAAGAGTCGAGCCGGCTCAGGTTCTTCAGCATCGTGAGGAATCTCCCTCATGGGGATTTGGTACGGTTTTGCAACATAGACTATGATAGGGAGATGGCAATTGTCGCAGAAGTCAAGCAGGGCGGTAGGAGTAGGGAGATAGGGGTCGCCAGACTCATCGCCGAGCCAGACCAGAAACGTGGCGAGTTCGCCGTCGTGATTGCCGACCAATATCAGGGCAGAGGGCTGGGCCGAAAACTACTCGACATGCTCATCGATATTGCAGAAGGCAAGCACCTGGGCTCGATTTATGGCGTCATCCTGCGAGACAATACTCCGATGCTCTCTCTGTGCAAGGAAATGGGCTTCTCTCTGTCCCCGGAGGAGGATCTGATGAGGGCAGAGTTGCTGCTCAAGTAGAACCTGTCTGCCTGCTCGTCATGTATTCGGTATTGATTATTCCCACGGTTGAGAATCGCCTTCGTCGCTTAAGTAAGCCATCCAGTCCGAATCGAGGACTGGAGGAGCATTTCACAGGTGCCGGCAGTACCACTCTTCGGCACGATGACAACCTTCGACCGGTTCCTCTTCGCATTCACCATCGCTTCTCACATCACCTTGGTCTCTCTCAGCATTTCTCTTATCGTGACTATTGTTTTGGCCGAGTTTCTTTCGATCCGCTATCATGACCATGTCTATGGGAACTTAGCAAGGAGACTGACGAAAGTCTTCACTATTTCCTTCGGAATCGGGACCGCGAGCGGCATTGTGATGGCCTTCGAGCTGGTCACTCTCTTCCCGGCCTTCGTTACCGTCGGCGCACAGACAGGAGTCATCGAGCTATTCTACTTCGAGATCTTCGCTTTCTTTCTGGAGACCCTCTTCCTCGTGCTCTACGTATACTGCGCCGACTCCTTTAGAGGAAAGTGGACGCACTTCATGGCGGGATGTCTGGTAGCCGCCGGCACACTGATTTCCGCTGTGCTTATCGTAGCCGTCAACGCGTGGATGAACACACCGAACGGAATCAACGTCGCTGCTTTCGAGAACGGCTTACCTTCAGGGAACCTCACCGTCACTGGCGTCAATCCCTGGGCTCCCTTCTATACGACATCGGCTTTCGGGGAAATAACCCACGTGATCGCCACGACATTGTTCACTGGTTGCATGGTTATCGGGGGCTATTTCGCCTATCGCCTAATCAGGTACAGGAAGCCTGAGGAGAAATCGATGCTATCGAAGGGCATCAAGTTGACTTGGGCGACTAGCATTGTCACCTTGGTGCTCTCAGGGATTACTGGCTCCAACGAGATGGCTACGCTTCTGCTACACCAACCACTGAAGTATGCGGCACTTGACGGAAATCAGGTTGGGGGAGCCAATCTGGGGGAACATTTCCTGGGGTTATCCATACCTGGACTGCAGAGCTTTCTCGCGAAACTCGAGACTGGAACTGCCAGTCTGCCTGGGTTGAATGGGTTTCCGTCCTCGACGTTGCCTCCGCTCTATATCCATGACACATTCGATCTCATGGTGCTCGGAGGCTTCTTGGTGGGAGGGTATTTCCTACTTTACATCATAGGGTGGGGTCTGAAGAAGAGGCCCTTCGAATCGAAGGCACTCATGATCCTCCAAATCCCAGCGGCGATAGGCGCATACATCGTCTACCAGTTGGGATGGATCACGGACGAGGTGGGCAGGCAGCCGTACATTGTCTACCAAGCCGTGACTGTTGCCCAGGCAGCTAGCCAGAACACTTCGCTGGTTGTTCCAGGGTTTCTGGTGATACTCTTCTATATGGTGACAGTCCCAGCCACATTCTACTTCTTCATCAGGGTGTTCAACTCGGCGAAGCCTGAGGCTGTCTTCGCCCAACAGGAAGAGCCTGGCGTTTCCAAGGATGTGAATTATTAGTTGAACCTCATTTTCGAGATTAATTACGCTGTCTTCTCCATCTTCGCCTCCCTGTTAATAACGGAGATTGTCGGCTCCATAGTGCTTATACTCTTCTACGACGCTGCGAAGGCCAAGGTTCTCGAGTACATCGTCCCAATATGGGAAGTGACTGGCACATTCGGCGCCTTCTGGGTCGTGACCGGTGACATGGCCTATCCCAATCTCTTGATCCCAGTGGCATCGATATTCGGCGCGCTACTCACGGTTTTCCTGATTTTGCTTGTTGCCAGAAACGCTACAATAGTCTATGCCGAATTCATCGTGAAGAAGAGGTGGCTCGACGAAAAGAAGCTGTACAGGGGGTACGCTATCTCGACGTTGTTAATGGGTGTCTCCGTTCTAATCCTCCTGTCTGCGCTTGTAAGCGGAGCCGGAGTTCTGAGCAACAACCCACCGCTGACTAGCGCATTCAACTTTTGGGCATGGGCATCGAGGGCAGGAAGCTGGTTCTTTCTGCTGGGGACTTTGCTCATAGCGATTGGAGTGGCCCCAATCTTCTTCGACATCAGACAGTTTGCAAAGAAGTTCGTCCCATTAGCGGTCGTTGGGGCCGTGGTTTCGGTGGGGGGGTACTACGAGTACTCTGCGTCTCTAGTGACCCCTTACATGGCACTGCCTGTAGTACTCACGCTCCTCGCAGCGTTGCTCTACATCCCAAAGAAGACGGCAGCCATAGTGACCAACAAGGCGATTTTCATCGTTCTTCTTTGCACAATCATATTCTCCCTGCAACCGCTAATCTACCCCAAGTTCGTCGGCCAAGTGCTGTCAATCGACTCGGTAACGACGAAGGGACCGATGGTCCCCGTCTTCTACGAGACGACATGGGGAGGGGGCGCGTTACTTTCAGCAATGCTGCTAGTGTATGTCTGGATCGCATATCGCGGGAAAGGCCCTAAGACAGGACCAATAGGAATGTCACATGCCCTCCATGCCTCGGCGCCTGCTGAGCCTGAAGCCCCGCAGACAACAAGAACTTCAGCTCCCACGAAGTTACTTTGGGGAGACTGAGGGGAACATCGACCAAGCCTTTGAACAGTGATCACAGCTCTCTAGGGTTGCCGGTTGCATTAAGTCTCTGACACCCCGATCTCCAATACTGTCTGGAGAGGACTTGGAGCCCCGGCGTGGGGGATCTCTCCCCTTCCACCGGGGTTGCGGTTGACGCGTCTCGGCCGTAGTCCTCCTCTTGTTTTAGGCGGAATTCAGCTTAGCGGCCTACCCTGGTCTCCTGCAGGCGTCTCACAGACCACGTTTGGCCTTGCTCCGCACGGGTCAGCCGTTTCATCCCAGTCCCCACCGACCTCAAGGTCGCCCTATCATCGCGCTTAGTGGACCGGGTCTCGTTTCTGTTCTGGAGCCAGCCGTCTCCGGATGCGCCTCTCGGCGCCGTGCGTCCTGCTATGAGGGAGGAACTTCCCCAGGAGGTCCCCGTGGCCCGCCCGCCGACTCGCGTCACATTCTCTCTCGGGGCAAGAGGAGTTAACTTTTCCTCTCAGGCGAATAGAGATGGGAAATACTCCTTCTCTTCTTGGAGCACTTTCCCCTCACTCTTGCAGAGCCTGTACGACTCGAGGGGCTCCCTGTTGAGGGCTTCGAAGGTAGGACCCCACTTGTATATCGAGAGGTACGACCTTGCCTCCTCAACCTCTCCAAGCACATAGAGTGTGGCAGCCACCGCCTCGACTGAGCTCAACATTCCGGCCCGGGCATAGTTTGTGGGGTTGGCAGCAAGCAGAAGAGGCAGCCGCCGATGCTTGCCTCCGATCTTCCTGAAGAATGTCTCCTGCGCTTGGCTCCAGGAGCAGTCGACCACAAGTATTCCCTTCACACCCCTGTCTGGGGGCGAGAGTACCCTGTGAGCGTATGGGTTGAGTACGATGGTGGAGTCGGGCGCATGGAACTTCCTAGAGACGCGCTTTGCGAGGTCCATATGAATCATTTTGCGAGCGGTGCACTTTATCGGATCGTCTTGGTCCATTTCCAATGCGAAGACGCCAATCATTAGGAGCTTCCCTTGCGTGTCTCATCAAGAGTGTCTTTATCTCTTGTCTCGCCGCGGGCGAATAAACATCGGACGTTCATCTTTCGTATCGTGTTATCTTCATCAGATTTGCAGGCATCCCGATCGTGGCCTTTCCCAAACACAGTGTCAACAGTGATGTTACATCAGCAACGGTTATTACCGCAGCCTCCGACAGTGAGGAGAGAGGTAGCTAGAAAACCATGCCGATGGCGTTCGTCTTGATAAACGCGGACTTGGGGGCTGAAGAGGATCTGCTGAAGAAACTGCGCGAGATTCAGCATGTAAAGGATGTATACGTGGTCTATGGTGTTTACGACATTGTTGCGAGGGTCGAAGCCGACACCATGGAAAAAGTCAAGGAGACAATCACTTGGAACATCCGTCGGCTCGACAAGGTGCGCAGCACCCTCACAATGATCGTAGTCGAACCTAGCTGAGAAATCATCTCCCAACTGAAATACAGCCACGATCCTCATCTGCCCATGCGTTGCCTCGTTGGAATCGATGATACAGACTCGTCACTGGGGAGTTGCACAACATATCTCGCCTTTCGCATCGCTTCAGACCTAGCACCTCTCCTGCGAGTCATCCCTTATCCTAGACTGGTTAGACTAAACCCTAATGTCCCGTTCAAGACAAGGGGGAACGCCGCAGTTTCGCTCCTAATTGAGACGACGTCGCCACGGCTGGCTTTCGAAAGGATTTGCTCAAAGGTCTCCGAGCTCGCTGACGTTGCTGGAGGCGCTAACTCTGGCGTCGTCTTTCTACCCAAAGCATGTGAATCAAGACTCTTTCTTCCCCTGTACAAGAGAGCACTGACCGGCATAGTCAGCCCCTACAGAGTCAGGCGGCTCCTAGCCGAGCAAGACATCTGGAGCTTCGAGCTGGGAAACGGCATGGGCCTGGTGGGTGCCGCATCTGCACTAGCATTTGACGAGTCCTTCGATCACACCTATGAGTTGATTGCATATAGACGGCCCATGGCTTTCGGGACTCCGCGGGTACTTGACTCAGTCTCGGTCAGGGAGATGGAGATAGCGACCTGGCCTCACACCTTCAACAGCTATGATCACCAGAAGAACAAGGTGCTTATTGCACCGCACGGTCCCGACCCGGTTTTTCTAGGAATACGTGGAGACTCGCCGCAGGCGGTGCTGGACGGATACGGGCTTGTCCGCCACCATGAGAAACTACTAGGGCATATGATCTACGTAACGAACCAACATACCGACGCCCACCTAGACTCCAAGCTCGAGTGGAAAGCCTACTCATCTGGATGGGCTGAAGGCTTCGTCACCGATGTTTCGGTTGGCCCAGGGGGTCACATCTACTTCTCGCTGCGAGGTGGGCGAGAAGCTGTCAGATGCGCCGTCTATGAACCGACAGGTGACTTGCGAAGAATGGCCAGACTTCTAGCTGAAGGGGACCACATCCGTGCCTACGGCGGTGTCAGGCGGCCTTCTAAAACGCATCCCAAGATACTTAATGTGGAAAAAATCGACTTGATTTCAGCAAAGGGCGAGGACACAAGTCTTGTTCGTGGCACCTATATCACGTCTCCGAGAGCTAACAGGCACCTTACCAAACCGTTAGCCAGATACGGGAGCATGCCTACCCGCGGGGTTTCCTGTCAAGTCGAGGGGTGGCTGCAGACGCCTTCCGTCGGGAATCGAGCGCTTGTTTGAAGTCGGCGACGAGGTCTTCCTTGTCTTCAATCCCTACGGAGAGCCTGATCAAAGAGTCATGTATCCCCATTCTTTCGCGCTCCGCAGGAGTCAACTGAGTGTGTGTCATGGTGGATGGCTGAGACACCAGCGTCTCGACTCCGCCTAGGCTAGTCGCCAGGAATGCGATCTTCAACTTCTCCATGAGGTGCTTCGCCTCTTCCATGCTCCCTTTGAGCTCGAAACTCATCATTCCACCATAGCCCTTCATCTGCCTCGTCGCTAGCTCATGCTGCGGGTGTTCCTTAAGGCCCGGGTAATGGACGACCTTCACATCTTGTCGTCCTGAAAGGAATTCGGCCAGAGCCATCGCATTCTCGTTCTGCGCCCTAACCCTGACCGCCATGGTCTTCATCCCTCGCAGGACGAGCCAGGACGCGTGTGGGTCGAGTGTACCTCCAAGTTCCCTCCTGAGGCGCTTGATCTTCTGCAACTCTTCGCTGCGACCAGCGGCCGCTCCAGCCGTAACGTCTGCATGGCCGTTCAGGTATTTCGTTGCGCTATGGAGTACCACATCCGCTCCAAGTTCAATGGGTTTCTGGTTTATTGGAGAAGCAAAGGTGCTGTCCACGAATAGCAACGCGCCTGCCCTGTGCGCCGTCCTCGCGGCTCTCCGGATATCAACGAGCTTCAACGTCGGGTTAGTCGGCGTCTCGACATAAACGAGTTTGGTGTTCGGCCTGGTCGCACCTTCAATTGCATTGTGAATGCTGGTTTCCACCAACGTCGTTTGCACTCCAAACCTTGGCAGGAATCTACTCATCAATTCGAACGTTCCTCCGTAAAGGTCACGTGTAGAGACGACGTGGTCCCCGGCTTTCACAAACGTCAGCACGGACGTGGATATGGCAGCCATTCCAGATGAGAAGAAGGCGGCGTCTTGAGTGCCCTCCATAGATGCGAGTTTACCCTCCAATTTCTCGGTGGTAGGATTGCCCCACCTTGTGTAGACATATTTCCCAATCTCGCCCGCAGTCGCTTTTGCTGCGTCGTCGACTTTGGTAAACGCAAATGTCGAAGTCTGATAGATGGGGGAGACTATCGAGCCCGACTCTTCATCGAACGGTTCGGCGTCGTGTACTGCACGTGTGGAATCCCTTGTCATGTTGTTGCCCTGATTCCTCCGTTGTAATTAAGTGACCTTTTCAACCACGCCACTACCATCATGCAGAAGGGGATAGCCAGGTTCAGTCTGGAGGCCCCTGCAATCTGGAGGTTCGACCAAATTTCCTATTTGGGTTAAGAGAACCCTAGTCAGCCAGTTCGTGCAGCGCCTCTGGTTGACGTCTTGCACTTAGGTTATTGGGGAGAAAGGGTCAGGCGACAGTTGCCAGGCCTGAGTAGCTCGAAGTGAGAAGCCTTCCTTCCTTGAACCGGGACAGGGAGAGCTGCCGGTTGTCGAAGGTCATGAGGTCTGGCTCAACCCCCGTCACCATTTGGGCCGTCATGACCCCGAGGGCCGGGCACAGCTTGAATCCGTGTCCGCTGAGACCCACGCAGCAGTAGACGCCTGGGAGGCCGATTGAAGCGAGCTCGTCCACGATCGGATGCTGGTCGGGCGTCATGTCGTACATGCCATTGAAAGTCGATAGGAGGTTTCCTTCGCCCATGGCGGCCACCCTGGAAACCACGGCCTGGGTCAGTCTCTCTACGAGCAAGGGAGACGTCCTCGCAGGCAAGGCATCCGGGTCCGAATCCTGTTCATCCAGCACCGGGTCGAGACTCCCGGCGATGAGCAGCGCCTGGCCGTCGGGCTTGTAATACGCCTTTGCAGGGTCATCCAGTACCACGGGCTTGTTCCCTCGGAACGAATCGGGGCGCCTATACACCGCGACCGGATGGACTGAGGATGTGATCGGGAGAAGGTCGGCTTCGGCCACCCCGCTCGCCCTAAGGAGCCTGTTCGACCAGACGTTTGTGCACAGGACCACCTTGGAGCAGGTTAAGTGCGAGCCACCCGCGAGCCGGACGACGCATCGTCCCCTTCCAGACTCGACCCTGACCGCAGCCTCTCCTAGCATCAGCGTGGCTCCGAGGTTCTGGGCGGCGCGGGCATAGGAGCCTGAGACCGCGGACGGGTCGGCATACCCGCTCTCCGGTTCGTAGACCACTCCCCCGCACCCCTCGAAACTCAGATCGGGAAACCTCCTTGCCGCTTCTCCTAACTCAACTAATTCGCTCCTGACGCCCACCCGCTCCAGCATGGGGAGGTTCCGGGCTAAGCCTTCGACGTGTTCGGGAGTCGCCAAGAAGACCATCCCGGCCCTGACGAAGCCTGATTCGCCGACCCGCCCGAAGTCGTACAACGCTTTCAGAGAGTACAGGGCCATGGCTGCCACCAATTCGTTGCTGTAGTGTGTTCGGACTATCGCCGTGGAGAGTCCTGTCATCCCCGAGGCGACCTGCCCCTTATCGATTACGACCACCCTTCTTCCCGCCTTCGAGAGGCTGTAGGCGGTGCTCAACCCTGTGGAGCCGGCGCCGATTACGACGATGGTGTCGCCTGGCCCGGCCGCGCTCGGCGTAGACTTCTCCGTCATCATTGACTGTGTCACGGACATCCGCCAAGCATTGGATACCCCACTTCGGGTAAGTTCCGGTATATACATCACCCTTGCGACCCTGTCTGTGATGCGAGATGTCAACCTAGCTCGACGTTTAAGTGGCCGCAACAATGGGTCACTCCCGATTGTCAACTGAATCAATCGAAGGGAGGACTTCCATCGTTACCGGGGCGAACTCCGGGATTGGCCTCGCCGTCGCAACGGCGCTCGCGAGGAAGGGGGGCAAGGTGGTGCTCGTGTGCCGTGATCGGGCTCGTGGCGAAGCCGCCCTTGAAGGCATCGGGAAAGCTACGGGGAACGCAAAGGCGGAACTTATGCTGGCCGACTTGGCCTCGCTCCAATCCGTCCGGAAGCTGGCCTCTGATTTCCGAGCGAACCACGAACATCTGCATCTTCTTGTGAACAACGCAGGGGTGATCATCGGAAATAGACGCACCACGGTCGACGGGCTGGAGGAGACGTTCGTCGTCAACTACCTGTCCCATTTCATGCTGACCAATCTGCTCCTCGACCTGTTGAAGAGGTCGGCCCCTTCGCGCATAGTCAACGTTACCTCGGCAGCACATTTTTCTGGGACGATGGATTTCGAGGACCTCCAGGAAGAAAGGAGGTACGGCGCGTCCAAGTCCTACGCCCAGTCGAAGCTCGCCCAAGTGCTATTTGCCCATGAGCTTGCAAAGAGGCTCGAGGGAACCGGAGTGAGCGTGAACTCGGCACACCCTGGCGCAGTCAGGACCCACTGGGGGGACGAAGGCGGGCTATTAGGAATCGGGGTCAGGATGGCCAGACCTTTCATGGCGAGTCCCGAGAAGGGAGCCAGGACACCGCTGTACGTGGCGACATCCCCGGAAGTCGAAGGAGTCTCTGGGAAGTACTTCTCAAACATGAAGGAGACCAGATCTTCGAAGGAATCCTATGACGATGGGGATGCAAAGAGACTGTGGGACCTGAGCCTGAAACTTTCCGGTCTTGAATGACTCGCTGCGATAGTGTACGGATATCGTCGACTATACAGCTTTGAGACATAGAAACGAATCACTCTCGTTAGCCCTTGTCGAAGAGCAACCAAGGGCGACATCTACGTGGCCGCTCGCGGAGACGATCCTAGCGGCCCAGCCGGAGGAATCGTCTCGGCCATAAATGGCGTGCGGGGCAACGAGCCTGCCGTGTACACTATCGCGGCTGGAGATGAAAGGGACGACCTGACGTTGACCCATTTCTCGGTGGTCGATGAGAACCGGACAGCTTGAAGAGTCTTGGCGTTGGGATTCTCGAAAGGTGGCAAGCCACCTGACGAGCAACTGCGTTCCCCTCCAACAGCGCGATGAAGACGCCTTGGCCAAGGTCGAAGGGAACACCGAATTGTCAGTTCCATTCTTGGTCGGGGAAAGGGTCTGTCCAGAGGCTTCCCAAGAAGAATCCGACAAAGGCACCGAACCCCAAGCCCACCCAGCCGCCAAATCCATGGAGGCCAAGGGACCCAAATAGACCATAATAGCCCGCCAAGGAAACTAAGACAATAGTGGAAGTCCACGCTAAGGCAGGCAGATTCGCGCCTGTCCTATTCATGGCCAGCACCTAACGTCGTACTCTCTAATCTGGTTTGTTACCAGACGAGCCGGGGCGCGCGCGAGCCGCGGCGCGCGACCGAGGTCAAGGCCTCACGAGTGACCGTAGTAGGATGGCGCGACGCACTCATCCTCTAGTATGAGGAATGGAATCGTTGTCGTGGTCCTCGATTCAGAGCGTAAAGATCCAGTCAAGACGAGACATGGCAGGAAGCTGAAAGCCCTTGCAATCGTGATTCCTGTCATCACTGCCTTTCTCATCTTCTTTGTGTTCGTCCCGGTTTTGTCGATAAGCACTAATCCAACCAGCCTCCCGCAACTGCCTTCCTCCAGATCCCGGCGTCCGAGTCTCTGAGCTGTTCGGTATTTGGGATCGGAGCCGCTGACTGGCCTGTCCTATCGAACCCGTCAGGGGGTTGGCAAGAGTCCTACATTTATTCAGGATCTTTGGAATGAGATTGACTCACAGCGCAATCACATCAGCGGCTCGGCCTCGGTCGGGAACTCCTTGATTCTCCTCACCGGCGACAGGAGGACGAAAAGGAAGGCCATGGCCCCCAGAAGAGTTGTCAAGCCCACGGTCTCGCGGACCCCGACGACCTCGCCAAGAATGCCGCCCAGAAGACTCCCGATGGGTACGGTGCCAGACACTATGGTCCTCATCGTCGCGTTCATACGGCCCTGAATCTCCGCCGGGACGAGGGACTGCCTGTAGCTGACCTGTGGCACGTTGTACCAGAGCACGCCGAGGTAGAAGACGAAGAGCGGAGCAGAGAGCAGGTAGAATGCCGTGGCCGGGGTTGCAAAATAGAAGAGCACCCCAGCCCCGCTGAGGAGCATGCCGAGCACTATGATCCTCCCGACCCCCAGCCTGTTCGTCACTCTCATGGCAGTCACCGCCCCCAGTACGCTGCCGGCCCCACCGATAGCGAAGACGACGCCGACCTCAGGCACCGTCATCTTCAGGTTTTGAAGGAGATACTTGTAGATGATCGCACCCCACGCGCTCGAGAACAAGTTGGAGGCCGCAGTGCAGGCCGCGATGGACCTCAGCCTGGGGTCGTGGAAGACGACTCGCAAACCTTCTCTGATGCCCTTGAAGACCGGAACCCGGCCCTTGGAGGCGTCGACGGCCTCCGGTTTCCGTATCATGGAGAGGGAGACGAAGGAAGAGACGTAGCCGAAGGTATCGCCGAGGCAGGCGATGGGGGCCGTGACAATGGGGATTACAAAGCCAGCGATGCTCGGTCCCAATGTTTGCGCAGTCGAGGATGTGGCCTGAAGCTTGCCGTTTGCGTCCGCTATCTTGACCCTGTCAACTAAGCTCGGTACGTATGCCTGGTATGCAATCTGGAAGAACACGGCCAAGACTCCCGCGACCAAGGTCACCAGGTAAAGGAGGTCCAGTGTGACGACGTAGAAAACGGCGGAGAGCGGAATCAGCGAGAGGGTGAGGGCCAACCCGAGATCGGAGAAGATCATTATCTGTCGCCGCCTGTGCCGGTCGACGTAAACGCCCACAAGAAGCGCTAGAACGAGGAACGGTACCGTGTTCAAGAAGGACAGGACCCCCAGCTGGAAGCTCGTGGCTCCCAGAGCCGACACCGCGATCACCTGGATGGCGAAGGGGGAGAATTGGGTGCCAAAGGAAGAGATCGACTGCCCCGCCCAGAATTTCATGAAGTCAGAGTTGCGGAAGAGGGATTGATTCTTCGACCCCAAGCGGGGGACAGGGCACCTTGAGGCGAATTTACGGCTTGATTCTTGACTCTGGAAGGATGTGGAAGCCTATCCTCGCAACGACTCTACACGGCGAGACAGGATGGTTCCAGAACACAATCTTGCCGCCTAGAGGCGCTTCAAAAGCGTCTCAGTATCGACCACTTCAGCAAACTCCCCATTCAACGAAGCCAAAGATGTCTGGTGAATGAGCTCAGCGCTGTACCTCTCCCCACGAACACCCACTCTGGAGTGCGCAGCAGTAGCATCAGAAACGAGGAGCGTTCTAAATCCCAGATTGCCTGCCATTCTTGTCGTTGTGGATATGCAGTGGTCCGTAGTCAGGCCCGTGATGACCACCTCACGTATCCCGGACTCCCTGAGTCTTTCTTCTAGATCCGTACCAATGAACGCGCTGTTGACGTGCTTGCCGATTACGGGCTCACCGTGCATGGGCTTGACCTCCTTCTTGATCGTATTCCCTGGCTTGCCTCTGGAGAACAGAGACCCGGGAATCAACGAGTCGTGTCTGATGTGGAGAACGGGTCGTCCTGTCCTCCTCCATCCTGCCAGCAACTCTGCTATTCGTTCCTCGGCATTGAGGTTGTTCCGACTGCGCTTCATCCTAGGGTCGTCCCAAGCTTTCTGTGCGTCGATTATGATTAGTGCGGCGTTCGGCGAGAGCTTTTTCTGTCTCTTCGGAACTGGCAAACTCACACATCGCTAGTGAGTAGTTCCTTAAGCCTTGCCAAATGGAGCTCATTCTGAGCGTATACAAGGTGGATCTGGAGAGATTTCGACTGTGCAGTCCTGAAGTGGGCTCAGGCATTCCGGGCTATCGTCCCCAGACAGGTCCTTCTCCCCGTTGCCGATTGGCAAGGCGTTCCCGTGAATCGTGCAGACCGTCTTAGCGCGTGCGAGACCACTTCGGCCCGTTCACGAGACGTACTTTTCGAGCACGTCTTCGTTGTTCTCAGCGTGGAAGAACACGGGTATGTTCTGAGTCGCAGTAGCCTTGAAGCTTGTCAGCAGCCAGTCCCCGTTCTGGAACGCGAGGGTCCGGTCGATGAACGCGTCGTCAATCGCGAAGGTGTCTGATATGAGCTGCCTGTCATAGGGCCTCGGCATCGTGGAGACGAAGTAGCTGTGCAGCTGCTGCAGGGCATTGGTGTTGAGGTGTGCTATCCTCTGGGTGCTGATCCAGCAGTGAAGGTGGTACTTCCTCCCGTGCCTCAGCAGCCTCTCGACCGCCTTGCTCGCCTGGTATGTCCCGTCCTCCTTCTTGGTCTCCTGCGGTATGAACTCCTGCGCTTCGTCCACGATGAAGAGGACCCTCGGCGTCAAGGTGAAGCTCTTCTTCCTCTTCCTGAAGACGTCGGCGATCACGGCGGCCGTCTGCAGCCTTGCTTCCTCAGCCTCCGGGAGGTTCACGATGAAGACCCTCGGCGAGCTCTGCTTCGGGGACAGGATCTCCTCCACGAGGTCATCCCAAGTGTACTCCTGACCCTCTGCCTCTTCGCCGCGTTCCTCGGAGACCATGCCGACGACCTTCGCCAGGTTGTCGAATGTCTTCTTCAGGGAGCTGTTTGCGGGGAGGTCCTCGAGGAGAGGCTGGACCTTTGCGATCAACTTGTCCGTCCTGGAGTCGAAGGCGCTCTCTGGGTCGAGCTTGTTTTCTACTCTGAACCTCTCAATGACCTTGATCACCTGGGGGACGAGGATCTTCTGCTGGACCGCCCCGTATCTGTCATTGAGAGTGTTCGACAGCACCTCGACGAGCCCCCCGTAGGTGCTGAACCTCGCTATCTCCTCTTCCCCCGCCAGCGGCACTTTGACGAACTCGACCTTTCCGTCGGCGAAGAGCCTCGCGATCTTGTTCTCGAACTGCTTCTCGAGCCTGACGAGGCTCTCGGGGGTCGCGTGGCGCTTGATGTATTCCGCCTCCGGGTTCTTGCTTTCAGCAAACGAGTCCGTGAACAGCACGCGGCTAGGGTATTCGTCGAGGACGTCGAGGATGTGTATGCCGTATTCGGAGGAGACGTCGAATATGACGACCTTCAGGTCCGGGATCACTTTCAGGGCTTTGCGGATTACGGCCGCTGTCATGTTCGACTTGCCCGAGCCGGTGAAGGCGAACAGGCCTACGTGATAGTGGATCAGGTTCTCGATGTTGACAAGGAACGGGATCGTCTCATCGACGACGCTGAGGAGGTTCCCAAACCTGTAGTCCTCTATCTGGCGCTCCGGCTTGTAGCAAATGAGCTGCTCGACCGACTCCCTGCTCAGCAGCTTCACAGTGCTTCCGGTCAGCGCGGCGTAGGGCTTCCTTTCGAACGACACCGAGCCGTCGTCCGCCCTCATGATGTATCCGATCGGAGCCGCGACGATTTCGATCCAGGTGCTCTTCGACCCCTTCTCCCACTCCTTCTCGATCAGGTCCATGAACTCCTTTCTGATGGTGGCCGGCTGCGACCTGTCGAGCGTCAGCATGGAGTAGTGCATCGGGTAGACGTCGGCGATTTCGTATAGTGAATACACGTTGTTTGTCCCGAGCGACTGAACGTTTGGGACTGCGACGAGCTGCCCCAGGCCGAGCTTCTTGACCACCCCCGGGGCGTAGTCGCACTCTATCCGGGCCGTGCTGAACGTCACCGTCGAGCTTCCGTCCGCCGTCTGGCGGGTCGTGGACACGATCTCTCTGAGGCGGGCCTGGAACTCGCCGCCCAAGTCGTCGAACGGTCTCAGACTATCCTCTCCTCTTCGCCTCAACCTTGCTTCTGTAGTCCCTGAATTTCCCGGAGAACAGGACCTGCTGGTCGAGGTCTGACTTCGCCATCTCTATGGCGACGGCTCCCAGGTACGCCTCGCGGTTCTGCTCCAGCACGTACTTCGCCTTCTTGTCCGCAAGGAACAGGGGGTAGTTGTGCCCCAGGGCTTCGGGGATCACCTCCGAGCTCATGTCCGTCAGGATTGCCATCGCGAGGTTCGTGACCTCAGACCCGCGGCTGAAATGCAGTGCGGGCCGTATCTTCTCGTCGACCCTGTTGTCCTCGTTGTGGAGGAGCATCTCATCCCAGTGGTCGTAGCCTGCGTATATGGGCCTATCAAATGAGAAGACGTGGCTCCTGACCGTCGGATCCTTCCTGCTGCTCCAGAGCTGGATGTACGCCTTGAGGAATGTCCTCTCCGGGAGTATCACGTTTCTGTAGGCGCCTCTGACACGCGCTTCCCCCTTCGGGAGGTGCGGGTCGTTGACCGGGACTATTGTCCTGAACGCGGCGTCCATTTCGACCGTATGCCACGGGGTAGGGACATCCCCCGCGTTGATGACGCTGTTGGTCTGCAGAAGCATCTTGTCGGTGTTGAAGTTGGGGAGCCCGTGAGAGAGCTCCAGCTTCCCGGATTCCTGCAGCAGGGGGAGCAGTGTCTTCGTGAGCTCCGTCGCCTCCGTGTCCTTGACCAGGCCTATGGGGAGGATGCTGTCCCTCCAGGCCTTCCTCGTGAGGGCGCAGATGAACACGAGGACCAAGAAGTCGAGGTCGTCGGCTGTTACCCAGGATTCTTTGTTCTCCTTCCCGAACCGCAGGGGGTGCCCGCCCCTGGGGTTGAAGATGTGGTCCCCGACGGCTAGGGATGCGCTCAGCACCCTGTCCCAGTACTCCGACACTCCCGCCTTCAGCCTGTAGGCGCCCAGTGTCTTTTCGAAGGGATGATAGTCGGATTCCAGCTCCCCTAAGTCGTTCTGGAGATACGAAACGCGGTTCTGGTTGGCCGCGATCCTACCGATCAACTGCAGAAGGTCGTACTCTTTGCCTTCGAAGAGCTCCGACAATGCCGCAAACTTCAGCAGGTGGCTCCTGGGGGCAGGAACCTTCAACTCGTCGTTGGGGAGCAGCATCCTCGACAGTTCGAGGTCGAAGTTGCTGACCCTGCCGTGGGGAGTGCCCATCCCTTCCAGGATACACAGATGATCACGAACGAGGTCCCTTGTGCTCCAGCTGAGGTGCGCGACATCTCCCGCCAGGGTCCGGTCCAAGATGACCACTCTGATGTTCCCGTTCGTCATCAGTGCCCTGTATGCCAGGTAATACTCTGACAGGTGCATCAGTGCCGTCGGGAGCCTCTCTGAGTCGACCTCAATCCCGGACTGGGTCCTCTGGCCGAAGACCTGGGCGGCGTCTTCCTCTGAAAGGGGGATGGCCGCCGAGACGGACAATTCATCGCCTAAGGGGCGCGGGGGGTCGACTGCGATCTTTCCATCCAGGAACCGGATCTTCCCCGAGTAGGCAAAGGCGCCGACATAGAAGACAAGGAGATCAAGCTGCTGATCTGCGGAGTCCGTTCCGTCGATGGCAACGAATTCGACTTCGTCCCTTCCGAAGAACTTCTTTCCCGTCAGAGACGCCGAAGAAGTGTCAATTCCAAATCTGAGCACCTTGGCAATCTCGGGGCCGCAGTCCTTCAGTTCAGACGTCTTCTCCTTGAACGAGCGCAGGAGAAACCTCGTCGACGCCTCCACCTCCCTTATCGTACGATTCTCAAGCCCAGGGTCATCGGAGTCAGACAATCGACGTGGTCAGCCAGCAATTGGAGTTTAAGCTTTGAACAGGCACCGAGCTGGAGGCGAGGAGGCTGGCAAAGTCGTCAAGGATCGGGAACGCAAAGGTGTACCAGAGGATAGCGAACATTCCCAGTCTGAGCCTGAAGGACGCCCAGGCGAGCGTGTCGCCTCTGGAGTCAGCTGAAATCATTCCGCCGCGACAGGGACAGTCTGAGGTCGAGCTCCGGGAAGTAATAAGAGGCCTACGCGACGACTACGATCTGGTGAGTTACAGGCCGTTCTATTATCCCCTTTACAGCGTGGATCTGGCCCTCGGAAACAGAGCCAGAACAGTCTGGATCGACGGTGTCACGGGGGAAGAAATTCAACTGTGAACGGAAACGCTTGGCGCAAATGAGACTGGCGAGGACTTGCAGAACCGCGACGTGTCTGGTAACGCGCTAGCAGCGCGAAGCGAGAAATCTAGGTAGGAACTTCGGCCTCCCATACAACGTACGTCTAGTCTGCGGAATGATTGAGGGCCCTCTCGTCTCTATGCGCACTATTGCACTATACCAAAAGTAGCGAGGGGAGGATTTGAACGCACGGCTGAAGCTCCAGCTTCAGTCTCCGCTCTGCGGGTCTCTCGCGGATTCCCGTTATGAGCCCGCCGGGATGTACCTAGCCCCATGGGACTGGCTTCCCCACCTCGCTGATTAATCCGACTAAATTGTGGTTTATTATGCTTCTCGGCTCACTATCGAGGAGCCCGCGGCACCGCTTTCACATGACGAGAGGTCCCTGGTGCCCCTCCGTCCTTGTACTGCAGCCTCTGCGTTGATGCCCGTCGATATCAAGTTGATGCTTCTGGAGAGAGCTCTTCACCGTCACTGAGTAACGACTTTTGGCATGCATGCGCACCTTCGGTATGAACAACAGCTACACTTGCCGCAGCTCTCGTAGTCCTGGTGTTTGCAGGTGCGGCAGATGCATGCGGCCACGAAACAGCGCCTCTTAGTGCGTTCCTTTAATCTTGTGGAGGACCAAAGCTTCAGGGTCTTTTCCGAGGTCCACCTCAAGGTTGCGCCGGAGAGCTAAGAGCCTCCCCAAGTCGTGCCCCTTCATCTTAAAGCGGTTCACCTCCATTTCAAACGGTCTGACCTCCTGGCCGTCTACCATCTTGTCTGCAAAGCAGACTATGATTTCTTCCCTCGTCCTTGGAATGTAATCAAGATCGGGGAGACCGAGTTTCTTCACCTCTTCCGACGAGATTCCGGCGCCGACATGCCTTCTGACGATCTGTACCACTCTTTCGTCAACCCCTTCCCTTTCCAGAATCAGCGACCCCTCAAGGCCGTGCCGAACGGTCTGAACCCTGCTCCTTCCTATGTCGTGAAGGAGTGCTCCTTCGGTTGTAGCTTCCAAGTCAATATCCTTCCGTTGACGAACGAACTCCTCAGCAAGGATTGCGGCGACTTTGGCTACCGTCATGCAGTGGTTAACAATTGCGTCGTTGCTACGGTATTTCTTGTGCAAACGCAACGCCTCCTCTTCGGAGGGCTTCACTTTACCAGTTCCTCGTCCAACTGTTTGATCTTCCAGAGAAGCGCTTCCTTCAGCTCTGCGTTATCAAGCCTGTTGAGTGGACGACCACACGTGGGACACTTAAAGAAGTTCTCCATCGCATCCTCGAACGTTCTGGTGAGGCAGGTCGGAGTCCCGCATTGGTAGAACTCATGCATTTCTTCATAGTCTAGTCTCTGTTTCAGCCTGGCGAGTACCTTCCGGCGCTGAGTCTGGATGAATCCGTCGGTCTGGTCCCTTTGGGCCTTCCACCTGTAGACAAACCAGCCTCGCTTGGGGTCCCTTACTCGGACCCCGGTGATCAAACTCCTCCCGAACAGGTCATACAGAGCTTTCCTGACTGTCTTGATCTTGAGGCCTGTCGCAGAGGCTATCTCCTCGTCGGTGGCGTTTTCGTTGTTGAGCAACGCTCTTGCCACCCTGACATAATCAGGCCCGCCTATCAGACCTGCGACCTTGACGAATGTGTCCTCATACTCTATTTTCATGTTTCTAAGACCCTCTTCCCCCTTGACGATGGAAGGATACGGAGTCTGCTTTTTCCGAAGACACTCTTAAGCTCTTCTCCCGACTGTATTTCGTGAAGCGTGATCGCGAGAGCAGCTATCTCTGAGTGAGGTTGGGATGTAACCGCGATGTTATAGTCGGCTTGGTGATATACCCTCCCCGGCACCTTAGGCCCTCCGACCACGAGAAGCAGTCTTTCGAGTTCCCTAATCTCTGCGATCTTTTCCTGGATTGGGATGCCATACATCGTGAGATGAACAATGCTCCTCCCCTCGGCCTTGGAATCAAGAATGACCCGCCTCCAGGGCACCCCGAGGACGACCTTAAAGTCACCCCCCCACGTCCGATTCACTTCTTCAAGAGTACCTACTACATCCTTCTCTGCATCGTCAAGAAATATCGACTCCGCCCCCAGTGCTCTCGAGACAAGGCAAAGATGGGTAAGCGTCCTGTCATCTCTGACGTATCTCTGGCCCACGCGGAGAACTCTGATACTACT
This sequence comes from uncultured Nitrosopumilales archaeon, assembly GCA_964533695.1. Classification (GTDB taxonomy): domain Archaea; phylum Thermoproteota; class Nitrososphaeria; order Nitrososphaerales; family Gagatemarchaeaceae; genus UBA183. The sequence goes on from CAZHNH010000041.1 coordinate 37,115, forward strand.
AGTCAATTTCGGAGTCCCTCTAGTTGAATCGCTCGAATGCCACCTAGTGCCTCGGAGAGCTCTCGCAAGAGGCGTGGAATCCCATCTCCCGTCTTCGCCGACACGAGGACTGCGTTCTTGATTCCGGCTTGCTGCATCTTCTGGGCTAAATCCACCTGTGTGACCAGATCAGACTTGTTCATCACCACGACTGTCTTGGAATCCGAGACATCAAGCTCAGAAAGGGTCTCATAACAACTCCTACAGTTCAATGCCATCCGACCAGGGGGAAGGCTGGCGTCAACAAGGAGCAGAACTATTGTCGCCTGTGACACCTCCTCGAGCGTCGACTTGAACGCTTCGATGAGGAAGTGGGGGAGGCGGCTGATGAATCCCACAGTGTCCGTCAACATGACGCGCCTTCCACCATCGACATCGATTCCCCTTGTGGTTGGACTGAGGGTGGTGAATACTCCGGTGTCAACCTCTTTTCTTTCCCCCGTTAGCCTGTTGAAAAGTGCAGTCTTCCCAGCCCCGGTGTATCCTGTAATAGCTATTGTCGGATGACCGGTTCGTTCTCGCCTGTATCTGAAGACCTTCCTTCTCTGGTTTACCGCCCTCACCTTTTTCCTTAGCGTGGAGACACGCCTCTTCATCATCCTCACGTAGACGTCAACGTCGTATTTTCCAAGGCCGAAAAAACCTGGCTGCTCGCCTATCTTCGCAATCCTGACCTTGTCTCTCGCCTTCGGCAGTTCGTACACCAGCTGCGCTAACTCGACTTGGAGCTTCGCCTCTGCAGTGAATGCTCTCTTTGCAAAAATCTCGAGTATTAGCTTCTCTCTGTCCACGACCTCTGCCTTGCACAACTTGGCCAGGTTGTAAGACTGCGAAGTCGTCAGGCTGGAGTCGAAGATTATCTTTTCAGCCCTCGTCTCCCTTACCAGATCCGCGGCCTCCTCAGCCTTTCCCGCGCCAATCCCATACTTCGCCTTTGAGAGATATTTCTGAGTCAACGAGCCGACAACCTCGTATCCTCCTGCCTTCGCCAAGGCGCGAGCTTCTTCCAATTCGTATGCATCGGGATGGTGAATCAGTATTGCCCTGGTCAAAAGAAGTCCCCGCCCTATCCTTCTACCGAGGGCGTTTAACCTTCCTACCTTCTGCCCATCAAAGCTTCGCTTGCCCATGACTTGGGTGCCTCTATGCAGGTCATCCCTTTTATCGTCCCTGAGGATCCGCTAAAGTCGTCATCCTTGTCTCAGTTAGATGAGCGGCGCAGGCTTTCAATCATGGTGGAGTACCTCTTCGGGCAGGGCGTGGCATCTGCCTTGCCAAAAGAGGGTCTGCGTGTCGTTTACTCGAAGCGTTCCGGCAGGGTCAAGCTCGTGTACCACCATGAGCGGCTCTTTGCAACTGTTAAGCCCGGAGGGGCAATGGCTCTCTCTATCCATGGCGCGGAGTTGCTCGCGAAGAGCCACAAGTTCAGAGAAAGCTGCATAACTGTCGCCGATGGCACGGCAGAGTTCGTTCGTGGTGGAAGGTCTGTATTCTGCAAGTTTGTCGTGTCGGCGGGGGCAAATGTCACACCCCGAGGCGAGGTCGCAATCCTAGACACCCACGGAGTGGTCTTGGGCGTCGGCACCGCCGTTATGAATGGAAGGTTCATGAAACAGTTTAAGTCTGGGGCGGCAGTGAAAATCAGGACAGGTCGAGGGCCATGAAAATGGACAACCGGAACACTAGGCGGATGATGGAGAGGATGGGAATCAACATGAAGGAAATCCCCAATGTAGAAGAGGTGATTATCAGGACGGCTGAAAAAGAGATGCACATCAAGAACGCGTCGGTTTCAGAAGTGAACGCCCAGGGCAATAGGGTCTTTCAGGTGGCTGGCGAGGTAGAGGAAGTGGAGATTGAGAGAGAAAAGTTCAACGAGGAGGACGTGTTGCTAGTCCAGCAGCAGACTGGAGCTAGCAGAGAGAAGGCGATGGCGGCCCTTGAAGAATCAAATGGTGAAGTAGCTCGGGCCATCCTCAAACTGATGTAGTTCACGGCATCCAATTCTCTCAACACCAACACCCATCAATCCTTTAACGCTGCAATTTTCTAGGGCTACGCGTTGAGACAGAACGAGACGGGCAAGAAGAGCCTCCTTACGCTTGCCGAACTGCGGCCGGACGAACTTGATTTCATGCTTGCACTCTCAAGTAAGCTGAAACGCAACCGGGGGCGAATGCGGTCCCTTCCCCTCAGGGGCAAGACTGTGGCGCTCATATTCGAAAAGCCCAGCACGAGGACAAGGGTCAGTTTCCAAGTTGCGACAAGCGAGTTGGGAGGTACCTCTATCAGCCTCAGCGCTAGTGAGATGCAGCTTGGAAGGGGGGAGACCATCGAGGACACGGCTCGCGTTATATCTCGCTACGTCCACGCAATAATGGCTCGCGTAAATTCCCACTCCGAGATCGAGAGGCTGGCAGCCAGCTCGTCCGTCCCCGTAATCAATGGGCTAAGCGACCTGTATCATCCTGTTCAGATCCTAGCCGATCTCCTCACGCTGCGTGAGAGGAGGGGAAGACTCAGTGGGCTTAGAGTGGCATGGGTCGGTGACGGCAACAACGTTTGCAATTCATGGCTAATTGGGGCCGCAATCTGTGGCATTCACCTCTCCGTAGCCACTCCTTCCGGTTACGCCCCGTACGAACGAGCCGTTGCACTTGCAAGCAAGATTGGCAGAGGAACGGGCGGCGTCTTGAATCTGCTCGAAGACCCTCATATGGCGGTCAAAGATGCCGACTGTGTTATCACCGACACGTTCGTGTCAATGGGTCAGGAGAGTGAAAGGGAGAAGAAAAAAAAGACCTTCGTCCCCAAGTACCAGGTCAACCGTAACCTAATGGCTTCCGCAAAGAAAGACGTGGTCTTCATGCATTGCCTTCCGGCTCACAGGGGAGAGGAGGTCACGGACGACGTCATCGATGGAACGTCCTCGGCTGTCTGGGACGAGGCAGAGAATCGCCTCCACACGACCAAGGCTCTGCTCAGCTACCTCATGCTCGGGCGCCTTGTGCTGAAGAGATTAGACTAAAATCCTGTCCTTTGTCAGTCCGCGGCCGGCCGGGTCCTCAGACTGTCTCTCCTTTTGCCTGAATCGTTATGGACGCGACCTCCCTATGTCTGCCTGATTCTTGTCTGTGCCCATTCGAACGTATCGGCTAAGCCATCTGAGAAAGATGTTGTTGGGCTCCAGCCCAGCACCCTCTTCACTCTGGCCAAGTCCGGCATCCTGCTTAGCGCACCAGTGGGCTTGGATTTATCGAACTTCAACTGTATTCTCTTCTTGGAGAGATAAAGCACGCGTTCAGCGAGGTCTCTTACTGTCGTCTCTTCCGTTGAACCAACGTTAACAGTCAGACTCCCGTGGCCAACGACAAACTTCTCCAATAGCATGATTGCGTCAAGGGCGTCGTCCACGAACACGAAGCAGCGCTTCTGTGTGCCGTCTCCCCAGACTACGAAATCCTCTTCCGGGTACCTGACGGCCTTTCTAATCAGCGAGGCTATCACCTGGCTTCTGTCAGGCTTGAGGTAGATGTTCTTGCCATACGCATGGAAGATGCGCGCGACGCCGCAAGAAGTTCCCGACATCAACGAGAGCTGTTTCTCCGCTAGGTACTTTGCCCAGCCATAACCCCCTTCTGGGTTGATTCTGCGTTCAGAGTCCTCTTCTCTGAACCTTGCGTTTGAAGTGAGTTGTTCATCAAACGGGTAGACCGAGACGCTGGATGCGAAGATGACTGTATTCACTTTGTTCTCCAGACACGCTTTGAATACATTTGTGTCGATGACGAGGTTAGACTGAAGCGAGACCAACTCGCGTTCTTCCGATCCGTGGAGATAGCTTGCGCTTCCTACTTCGGCGGCAAAGTGGAAGACTGTCTCGACACCCCGAAGTGAATCTTTCGCGAATTGATACTTCCGAAGGTCACCGGCAACGCATTTCTGCCTGATCCCGAGGTCAAGGAGGTTCTGCTCCGAGCCTGAAGAGAAGTCGTCTACAGCCGTGACCTCCCGGCCTTCATCGGTCAGCCGCTTTACAACGTGGCTCCCGAGGAATCCAGCGCCACCAGTCACTGCGACTCTCGGCATTCTTCTCTCCTAAAGACGACCTGACCTGCGTGGTCGAGAAATCTCTTCCAAGGTCCATCGCGTGGTCATTCTAATAGCATCGGCCGGAGACATTCGTGGTCTCCATCCGAGACGCCTGATTTTCTCTGTTGAAAGGTAGACGATTGGATTGTCCCCCACCCAGCCGTGGGAACCGCCCGTGTAGCTTTTCCTCACTCCATGCAGCCCCATCTCTTCAATTACTAAATCGGCAAGCTCATCCACAGTCGTCTGCTCCTGCAAGCCGAGATTGAAGATATTCACAGGATTCGAGCTTCTCAGGTACCCAGTCATGATTCCGTCGACGCAGTCTGTTACCGAAAGGTAGTCCTTTCTCTGTTTGCCATTTCCAAGCACCTCGAGCTCTGCGGGATTCTTCACTAACTTGTGGGTGAAATCCCAAATTGCCCCCCTTCTGCATCGCTCTCCTAGAACTGTCCCAAACCTGAATGCCCAAACCTTAATCGGGCTGAACTTTGTGAAAGCCGAGGCGTATCCCTCTCCTGTGAGCTTTGCCGCACCGTAAAGTGATGTCTGTATTCCTGAATAATTCTCTGGCGTTGGCGTGACCTCCGCCTCACCGTAAAGCGCAGATGTGGAAGCAAAGACGAAATCTTGGATTTTGTTCACAACCATTGCCTCGAGGACGTTCATGGTACCGATTATGTTGTGTTCTAGGTCAACCCTGTGATCCTTTAGACTCGCTCGCATCAAAGCATGGGCGGCGAGATGAAAGACGGCGTCGCAATCACGTGAGCACCTTGTCACCATTGACATGTTTCTGACGTCGCCGGCAATAACTTTCAGGTGCGGGTTGCCCTTATGACCGGCCAGGTTCGAGCGATCGCCTGTTAGGAGGTTGTCTAAGACCACGACTCTCCAATCAGCTTCGAGGAGCTTGTCGACGAGATGGCTACCAATGAACCCCAGACCGCCTGTGACCAAAGCCTGCTTCATCTTCTTCTACGGCTCCCGCCTTTTAGAGCGTAACCTTGACGGAGAAGTGAGACAACTTATCCCTTTTCTTAGAAAGAGAATCAGATTCCGCTGTTCCTGAGACGGGTTGAAACAGCTGTCTGAATGCACCTATGAGCGGAACTGCAGCTCACCCGCCGATCTCACTCTTTCCAATCTTCAAGAAATCACTCCATGCCTTATCGAATTCCTCTATGGTCTCCTCGGTCCGTTTGTTGAATGGCATCTGTTTCAGTATCTTGGCTGGGACCGTCATGATGTGCGCCCCCGCGGCTACCGCTTGGGACACGTCTTCAGGTGTTCTGATGCTCCCGACGATTAGTCTTGCCGCTAGCCCCCCATCTCGGGCGAGAGCGACATAATCCTTTATGATTTGGACGGGGTCTTCTCCCGCTTCCTTTGACCTGTTGTAAAAGAGCGATACGTAGGTGGCCCCTGCCTTCGCGGCAAGAACTAGTTGGTTGAACGTCATCATCACCGTCATGTTAGTCTTGATATGCTGTTTCGAAAGTTGTCTTACCACCTGCAGCCCTCTCCCGTCGCCGTACATAGCAACCTTAACGACTATGTTCTTGTGCCAAGAGGAATACTCTCTTGCTTCTGCGAGTAGATCTGGGACGGCACTTTTCGTGGTCTCCACACTTATCGGTCCGTCAACAAGACTGCAGATCCTCATGATATGGCGCTTGAAATCCACGCCTCCCTCTGACAGGAAAATCTTCTGGTTGGTCGTTATGCCGTCAGCGATGCCCCACTGGACAAACTCCTCGATC
>CAZHNH010000042.1:0-4866 GCA_964533695.1 uncultured Nitrosopumilales archaeon
TCACCAAAGTGTGGGAATCCCCCCGCTGGGGTGATTGGTTTCTCTGCTGCGCTGGAAGTCATGAGAATCCTCTTCCCAGTCTCCGTTCTCTGATGAAATCCCATCTGTCCGGCCCTGGCCACGGTGTACATCACAGCAGCTGGGTGCCACGGGCCTATGACGCCGACCGCTCTTACGCTCTTTCTCGACTTGTGCTGCTTCCGTTTGATACCGAACCTAGTCACCGGGCCTTCGAACCCCTTGCCCTTTGTTATTCCTAGAACGTCCACATACATCCCTGCTTTGAAGACGTCAGTGAACTTTACCTTCTTTCCGATCAACCCTAGTACATAATCAGCCTGGGCCTTTACCTCGCCACCGGAGACTCCGACCTCCATGACTAAGGGTTCCTTCTGAGAGAGTCCGACATCGTGAGGTACTGCCGAGATCAGGGCGGTCACCCTTGCCGTGTGGTCGAGTGGAAGCTTCTCAGCGGTCTTGCCTGCCCCTCTAACGTCTGCAATTGGGAAGTCGCGGCTGTCTTCGTGGCTGTAAAGACGCATCCCGACGACCTCCGTCCCAGGCATGGACAGAACGCTGGACATGTTGAAGAGTGGTTTTCCGAAATTCGGTGTCTTCGCTCTATCATCAACCGTAATTACGTGGATAGTCCCCGCTTTGAACGCGGGATATCCCAGAATCGTCGGTTTCTCGCCCTCAATATGTGGCCAGTTCCTTATCCTCGGAATGAGGCTTTTGGCTCGTCCTCGCGGTCGATATGCAAGACTCCCTCTGCGCGGCGCGCTATGCTTGCGGTGACCCAACTCACGCTAACCTTTCCCGAACCCCGTTTCTCCGTTCGCACTTAAGCTTTCTGAGACGGCGAGGATGTTCAACAGCCCGAGAGCTGCGAAGATCGCCTCCTCGGATCTCACGGTCTCCACATGCTGGTCCGCAAAAAGGTTCACAACGAAGTCAGAAACTTCGGTCAACCTGGGACCCACTATGTCGAACAGGCCTCTGGATGGCGAGCCGAATACAAGCTTCACTCCTTCTGCTTTGCTGACAGCGGATCTCAGACTGGGGAGAATGGACTGGAGCGAGCTGCCAATCCTCGAAGTAGAAACCACCAGTCTGAACCTGTCGTCTGAAAAGACTTCGTTTATGGCCCTTGCCTCCACAGTGTATCCCCAATATTCACCAACTTGTTCGCGTCGGACCTCCTCTGCCAATAGAGGTTCTATGGAGACTATTCTTACCGTGACTCTCCTGTTTGTTGCACCGCCTCCCCCACGCCTTTCTCTCAATTTCGGGTTGCTGTCCAAGCCTATGTCAACTGTCTCGTCCGTGTTCGTGACTCCTTCCCTTACATCTCCGAGAGAGAGGTTTCCAACTGGAATCTTGGGCTTATGGGAGGGAATCTTGAGCGGCGGAAGAAAGCCTGCAAATCTTAGCGTATCATCGATCGGGAAGAGCCTTCTCCGCAGGTACTGGGGAGTCTCTAGATACTCCAGCACGCGCATGACTAGTCTCGGATCCCCTTTCTTCTTCTCATCCCTGTAGACCTGGATTACATCTACACCGTATATGGCACAGGCTCTCGCTATCAGACCCAACTTGGCAGTCTTGTCCCTTTGCGAGTCCTTCTCCTCCAAGACCGTGTCTGGGATTGCGACACAAATGCGTCTCCCGAGGATTGCCATTAGGATGAGACTTTTCCATGCGTTAATTCAGCTTTCTGTACCGATACGCGCTTGGCCAAATAGGCTGATGAGAGGAGGTTGGCGAGGGTGGTACCGTGAAGTCTGTAGAAGGCAAGGGTCCTAGGAGAATCGACTGGGTCTACTCTGTCTTCCCTGTTGCCCTAGCAACCGGCCCGCTCAGCACGTTGGTTCAGCTCTATCTCATACAACTCAACGGGGAAACTCTAGGCACGATATACGCGGGCCTTGCAGTAGCGATCTTCAACGGTGTCAGCATACCGGCAGCGATATTCTGGGGCTTCACCACGGACAGGCTTCACAAGCGCAAAGCACTCATCGCGATGAGCTACGCCTGCATGGCGGCCCTCCTTCTGGTGTTCTACTTCGTCAGCACGACCGCTGGAACGATTGTCACTTACGCAATCTTCTCTTTCGTTTCTGTGGCATCGGCGACGCCGCTGAACCTCCTCATCATGGAGACGGGAGCGAAGGGGGAGTGGGCGGGCGCTTTTGCCAAGCTTTCGATGATGTCGAGCGTTGGGAGCGTGGGCGGGTTGGTGCTCAGCACGTTATGGTCCCAGGAGTTTCCTCTCATACTGCTCTCCGTCCCGTTCGGCATCTTTGCGCTTGCCTCTTGCGCCCTCTCCGTGATTACGATATCGGAACCGTCGATCGTGTTTGAGAAGGAGAACGTCGTCATGCGGAGGTCTAGCTTTTTCAGCCGGCTTCTCACCCTTCCGATATTCTTCCTAAAGGTCCCGACCACTTCAGATTTCAAACGAGTTTTCAGAGGGCTGCGCTCAAGCCTGACGAGTTACGTTCCACTCTTCTACATCTCAACAATCTTGTTCTACGTGTCAAGCGGGCTATTCAACACCTCATTCGTCCCCGCGATGTCAGCTTTCGCCCTGACTTCCGTTGAAACTTTTTCGGTCATACTCGCGGGCGCTGCCGTGCAGACTATCGCCTTTCAAGGAGCGGGGAGGTACGTCAGCAGCCAGTCGCTAGTCACCTCAAGTGCCCAAGGTCTTCTTCTAAGAGGGTGGTCGTACGTCATAATAGGGGCCGCCGCCCTACTGCTTACCGGACCCTACTTCATTCTCCCTGCGCTCGTAATGTATCCGATCGCTGGGGGATTGGCTTTCGCTTTGTACTATACTGCGTCAAACACCATGATGTTCAACACCGTCCAGAGGAAGAATCCGGGCTCCGCACTGGGCGTATACTCGGCAATTGTGGGGATAGCGACGATGGGGGGCTCCTTGGCATCGGGGTTCATCTCGGTGTATCTGGGCTTCTACACGACCTTCGTCCTGGCAGGTATCCTTCTCTTCGCCGCCGTTGTAATAATCGCTCGGCTGCCGAAATCGCCTGGCTCTGAACCAGGATCCCATCAATAATTCTGAGTCAGGTAGTCGAAGCGTGAATAGGCCCAGACAAGCCGTCTATCTCGTAGTCTTATCTGGCCTAAGCATCCGCGTGTCGGCCGGGACTCCCTTCCTTGGCAGAGTCTTGCCATATTTCACAGCTACCACTTCCGCCATGATGCTTAGTGCAATTTCCACCGGGGTCAGCGCGCCGATTTCCGCCCCGACTGGAGTCCTTAGCCCCGAGATGAAAGGTTCGGCGACCTTCCTGTCTCTGAGCTTCGCCAAGTCTTCCTTGGCCCTCTTGCCACTCGCTAGAAGACCCACGTATCTCAGTCTGAATCTCGAAAGTGCTTCGAGCACTTCGATGTCGCGTTCGCCTCTTGTGAGAACCACCACAGAGTCGGAGGCAGTGAAGTCGAAATCGCCGATACGAAAGTCCACGTCAGAAATGAGACGGTCCGGTTGCTCGCTCAGTACTGGGCTGTGGTCGATTACGATGACTTCGAAATCGAGATTCTTCGCTAGCCTTACTAGCGCGTCTTCAATGTCATCCTTTCCGCCCTGGCCGACGAGGACAATCCTCTGGGCAGGAAGGTAAGGCTCAAGATAGATTTCCATCGTCCCTCCACAGGTCGTCTCAACGTGAATCTCATCATCATTCCTGTTCTTCACGATGGCCCCGGCGGCTTCCTCCACGCTTTCGAGGAAAACCTTCACGGTCTTTGGAACCCCCGTCTTCATCGTTGTCTTCGCGGCAGGGACTATCGCAGACTCTGGACAGCCTCCTCCCAGTGTTCCATAGAGAATCTCCCCGGCATTCGAAATGATGACCTTGAAGCCGGGTTTACCAAGGGTCGACCCTTCGGTCTTTGTAACGGTGGCCACGGCGAAAGGCTCTCCTCTGCTCATCAGGGTGCTCGTTATGGCGGTAAACTCGGCCTGCTTCACTGATTCTCAACATCAATACGCGTCTGGCATATTTATCCCTCTCCAATTCTGATGAGCTCACATGATTGCGGCTGTCATTCTCGCAGCCGGAAGGTCCACGCGAATGGGACGGCCAAAGCAGATTCTCCCCATCCGCGGGAGACCAATGCTTCAGGAAGTACTTGGCATCTTCCGTCGTACACGGGTTGGCAGGGTTGTTGTCGTGCTGGGAGCGAATGCACGGAAGGTGAGACACAGTGTCGATTTCCAGCAGGAAGTAGTCGTTCTCAATCGCCGGTTTGCAGAGGGAATGGGCAGCTCCCTCAGAATCGGGCTTGCGTCGATTGGAGATGACGCTGACGCCGTAATCGTCGCCCTAGGGGACCAGCCTCTCCTGTCGCCGGCCACCGTGAACAGGGTGATCGAAGCCTATCTGAATTCTAGGGCTCGCGTTGTCGTCCCTGTCTTCAATGGTAGGCGGGGGCACCCCGTCCTATTCGACAAGGTGCTCTTCCCCCAGATCATGAATGTCCAGGGTGATGCAGGGGCGCGAGAGGTTGTCGAGAAGTGCAGACGTGGGTTACTCGAGGTCGCGGTCGAAGATGAAGGAGTCCTAGTGGACATAGATACGCCCGCCGACTACGAGGACATCGCCCTTCAAGGCAGGCCAAGCAAACGTTGGAAAGGCGTGAAGGAAGTGATTTCTCGGCCGTAGGTGCACCGCCGTCGAAAAGCCCAGAGCACTAAAGCGACGAGACAGAGAGAGAGAATATGGGGGGAAGTCCGTCAGTAATTCTTTCCCACTCCTGCCCGTGTTGGCGGCCGATGAACAGCTGTCCTGTAGTGGTACCGAAGTACACTCCGCAGGGATCCTCGGTATCGGCTAC
>CAZHNH010000043.1:0-4929 GCA_964533695.1 uncultured Nitrosopumilales archaeon
AAGTATGGGTTCGATGCAGGGAACGACGTTATCAGGATGACTCTACTTAGGAGCGCAGAATATCCGTTCGCGCTGCGAGCAGCCTTTGGTCTTCCACCGGTCAAGGGTGCAAAGGGACAGCTCACGGACCAGGGGCAGCACCGTGTCGAGTACGCACTGTATCCTCATGAATCAGATTTCAGGGAAGCGGGGACAACAAAGAGAGCTTGGGAGTTCAACTATCCTGTGATTCCGGTTCTGGAACCTTGTCACGGTGGACGTCTGCCCAAGGCCCTATCTTTCATCTCTGTGGATGCTGAGAACATAGTCTTGACTGTCGCCAAGAAGGCTGAGGACACGGATGAAATCGTCTTCCGCTTCTATGAGGCGTCAGGGAAGGACACGGAAGCAACGATCAAGTTGTTTTGGATCGCCAGACATGTGATCGAGACGGACTTGTTGGAAAGAGGGACCTTTGATGGGCACGCCGGGGGAAGCGAAGTCCAAGTGCAAGTTTCTGGACACGAGATCGTGACGATCAAAACCGAATTGACTTGAAGCCCAAGAGGTACAACAGTCATGAATTAATTGTTCAAACCGACTCCGACACATGGCTCAGCCCAATTGCAGTGGCAAGTCGGGGAACAACTCTCCAATGGTCCGAGGCTTGCTGTCTTCGAAGACCTCTCTCGAATACCACGTTGTTCCGAATGATATGAAGCTCATCATTATTGGAACAGTGTCCAGTCCCATTTTGGTAAGCCGCCATCGCACCTGCCTCGGTTTTCGACGGACGACGACGAGAGGTTCGACGAAACCATCTTCACGGAGCTCTTTCAGTCGAAGGGTAAGGACCCGAGGGGTCAGTCCGGGAGTAGAACGCAGAATCTGATTGAATCTATCGACTTTCAGAAATGCGATGTCCCTGAGGATGAGGAGGGTCCACTTTTTGCCGAGGACCCCCAAACTGGTTTTGATGGGGCAATTCTTGAAAGCGACGGTGGGGAGAATGGGCTCCTCGGCTTGCTTGCCCTTCAAGATCACGCACTATACTTTTGGTCTGTACACTATTTATCTAGTATGCTTTGTATAGTACAAGACGTGAGCGTGCAAAAGCCTCGTAAAGTTACACCTGGAGGGAAGGAACAAGAGATGAAGTTCGGAGTAATTGAGCAGAAAGTCATCATTGGCGCTAGCCCACTTGAGGTGTACCGAGCCTATGTGTACCCGAAGAATCACGCCGCCTTCACCGGGACCAAGGTCACCGGAGTCCCAAGAGAAGGAGGGAGGTTCACGGCCGGAGATGGATACATTACTGGCAAACACATTAAATTGGAATCAGGGAAAAGGATCATGCAGGAATGGATTACGACCGAGTGGCCTGTAGGCTACCCCCCTTCAATTCTCGAGTTGACGCTAAAGCCGAAAGGTACGGGAACGGAACTTACCATGATCCACTCTAAGGTGCCGGCAGAGCAGGTTGGGTACTATACCAAAGGCTGGAACGACTTCTACTGGGGGCCTCTGAAGAAGTATTTCGACAAGGCTTCAAAACCAAAACAGGCCAGGTAGTAGGCAGGGTTCGAGGTAAGAAACTGCCGAATCAGTCCGTGCAGAGAAGCTTGCCGTGGACCTACGCCATCACCGTCCAACGCGCTGCCCAAACTTGAACCCGCGAGCTTCCACTATGTCGAATGGATTCCCATCAGGGTCCGCGAGAGTAACGTAGTCGAACCCTTTTCGCGCTGGTTGCTTCATTGTGGCACCTAGTCGCAAGAGACGCTTGACCTCGCCCTTGGGGTCTGACGAGTAGAGGTCGAAGTGAAACCAGTAGACCTCTCCTGGCCCATCGGGATCCTTCTGGAATGCGATGTTAGGCCCCGAGCCGATGGGGTCATAGAGCAGAGCCCAGTCGTCGGAAGGAGGGCGCCGCAATCGATAGCCAAGAGCCGCTTTCCAGAACGCGATCATTTCGTCGAACTTCTTGCAGTCGATCACGATGGACCCTATCCAGATACTACCTGGTTTGTCCATGCTCCAAGTTAGCCTGCCGGAGTATGTAAGGCATCTCGGGGTGTAGCCTCGCATTGCGTGCGTGCGCCTTGAGGCGCTCAGAGGATGAGGTTGTAATGATGGCTCTGAAGCGCAGACCTCTGCGCTCTGGCATCCACCCTCAATTTTAAGGACAGCGTCGAGAGGACTGCGATAGTAGCTTAGGCAACAAGTGGGAGAGCTGCGAAGACTTTCGTGTCGTTGATCAGATTCCTGATGCGACAATATTCATTTGGTTCATGGGCAACTTCGTCGATTGTGCTCCAGACCGCAGTAGGTATTCCCTTCTTCCTGAACAGGTTCCCCACGGTGAGACCTCCTATCCCGATAAAGTTGGGTTGTCTGCCTAACGTACGCTTGATGGCTTTGGCGAGCAGAGTCGACACATCGCTCTTGTTGGAAGTCGCTGGTCCGGCGCTGTCACTTTGAATCACCTCGAGATGGATTCTGACCCTGTACTTCTTTTCGTAGACAGAGATTCTCTTCTTTACGTCGGAGATGACGTCACTCAGGTCATAAACAGGTAACACTCTGCAATCGAAGTAAGAGACATCAACTCCGGGTATAGTGTTCACGTTGGCGACATTCGCTTCCACCATCGTCGGCTCGAATGTGGAACGTGTCTCCCTGAACAGCGTGTCCTCTTCCCTGTACTTCTTATGGAGCGTCTTGTCAAGGTCTGCCGTCAGGCTTATCCCAATTCTGTGAGCGTTCGCCCCTTTGCTCGGCACGCTTGCATGGACCTGTTTCCCGAGCACGGTCACCTTGAACCACAGCAAACCTTTCTCCGCTATCTCGATGTCTGCGCCGTCCGGCGTCCCCGAATCGGGGACAACGAGGAGGTCGTCCCGCCTAAAGTGACCATGGCTGAGGAGATGCTTGATCCCATACTCGCTCCCGAATTCTTCATCCGATACCAACCAAATCCCGACATTGAACGGCAAGCGGACGTCTAGCCGCTTCAGTTCCCTCAATGCGAACAGCGAAGAGACGAGAGACTGGCCGTTGTCTTCTGCCCCCCTGGCGATGATCTTGCCGTCTCTGACGAGGGGCGCGAATGGGTCCGTTTTCCAGAGCGATCTGCTTCCCACAGGCACCGTGTCCAAGTGTGCGACAAACCATAGGTTCCTTGGTTCCCTCCCCTCAAGCCTAGTCGAGAGGTTCGGCCTTGTCTTTCCTGTACCTGTGTCCTTAATGTCCACTCGCTTAACCGAAAACCCTTCATGCCTTAGTAGGTCTTCGAGGAAGTCAGCGCGTTCTTCCTCCCCGGGACCCCCCATTCTCGGGTTGACCGCGTTTATTCTGAGCATTTGTACGAGAGTGTTTTGAATGGCAACTGACTCGCTGTCTATGCTGCGGTTCAGTTTCTGGATCAGTTCATCCAAAGAGTTCCCTTCGCCCTCCACTATCCAGCGCATCTAGGAAAGATGAATGATTCGGTGTCAAATTGGGTGCTCGCCCCCGCAGATGAACTCGACTTTTCAAAACAATGTTTTAGTAACCTGAAACCCATGCGTAGACAATATATCACGACTCGGGGGCGTCGGTGAAAGAATTGATCGTAGGGGCGCATTCCATAATCTACACCAAGAACGCAGAGGCAGACAGGGCCTTCTTTCGTGACGTCCTAAACTTCCCCTACGTCGACGCGCATGATGGATGGCTTATCTTCGGTCTCCCGCCATCAGAGGTGGCTTTTCACCCGTGGGGGAAGAACAACGTGCATGAGTTCTACCTTATGTGCGACGATCTCAAAGAGTTTGTAGCAAAGATGAGGAGGAGAGGGCTCAAATGCTCCAGAATCAAGAAACATAGCTTTGGGCTCATGACCGAGTTGAGGTTGCCAGGTGGTGGTGGCCTTGGCATATACCAGCCAACGCATCCCAGGCCGGTGGAGCATTAGGCAGAGAGACACTATTGAATGATGTCCCTCAGTTTCTCGGAGAGCCTCTGAGCCAGTATTGCGTTCTCCCCAGTCTCGTCATGCCGCAAGTAGGCGTAACGTTCACGCAGGCCCTCCGACGCCTCGCCAATCCTCTCGGCCCACTCGTCGATTGACTTCTCGTCGTAGGAGTCTTTCCTTAACCTGAAGTAGGCCATCTCTCCCGTCACCCTGAATGTCGGTCGCATGTCTTCCGTCTCCGCTATGCAGAATCCTGCTCCTTGCACATCCAAGAGCCTGTATGTAGAATCATTGAGCCAAGACTCGTGTCTGAATTCGAAGACACGGTTCTTGATCGCGTGCGTCTCTGACAGGAACTTTTCCAGTAGTTTGAGGTCCTGTTTCGAATAGGGAGGCAACTGGAACAAAACAGGACCCCTCCTTGGACCCAGGACGTCCAGCACCTTTGAGAATTTGTCAGCCGCTTCGGATGAGCCGTCTCCGAGTTTCAAAATGTGGGTTATCTGTTTAGGGGCCTTGAAAGAGAACCTGAACCTCCCGCTTGTCCTCTTCGACCAATTCTCTACCATGACTGCCTTGGGTTGCGCGTAGAAGGAACTGTTGATTTCCACACTGTCCAGATTTCGAGAGTAGTGGTCCAGAAACTCGTCACTCTTCATGCCATCAGGATAGAATCTACCCCTCCAACTTGGATAGCTGAAGCCGGATACTCCAACATAAGCAATCTCAGTCACATCTTACGCCAGATTCCTGGAGTGGTATGAAGATTTGTGTGCTGAGCAGGGACCCGGAATACAGACATTGAGGGTGATTTCGCCGCACATAGGGTTCATTGCGCCTCCGCCGAGATAACTCATCCTGCGTTGGGATATAGTTAGTCCACCAGCTGAACAAGTCGCCCTTGCGGGCTTCTTGCGTACACTGGGACCACTTCAACGCGATCTTCTATCGCCTCCCTCCTGAGTTCGCCCCTCCCCCTTGCGGGGGAAGCTTGG
>CAZHNH010000044.1:0-3212 GCA_964533695.1 uncultured Nitrosopumilales archaeon
GGCCTCACCTCCAACGCGTGCCGGAAGATTGTCTCTTCCTCGAAGGTGGTCAGCATGTCGACGGTGTTGACGTGCGACCTGATTGGGGTCTGTGAAATCCTTACCTGGAAGTAGCTATGCTCGCCCTTGATGTTGGAATAGTATTCCCTGTTGCCAAACACGTAGAGACCTCCCATGGCGGCAGATCGGGCGAAGATGTTTGCCGAGGTGTCGACGCCGCTGCCCTGGACGCCTCCTATCATCCACGAGAAGTCGTTTCTCTTCATGTCGCGTTCCGACTTCGGAGATTGAGTTGCCGTTTAAAATTATAGCATATATAGTGCGTATTAGTATATAGAAAGCGATGGACGAGCTCAGGAAGGTGCAGAAGATAGGGTACTCGACTCTGTCCGTCTCCATACCGAAGAAGTTCGCCAAGGAGATCGGTCTCTCCGAAGGAGACAGCATTCTGTTCAGGGAGGATGCTGACGGCACGCTGAGGCTCATACCGGCCACGAAGGCGAGCAAGTCGAGCAGAGCCACGATCAGGACCGACCTGGTGGACGACGACCAGACCCTCACTAGGCTGATTGTTGGGTCTTATGCCCTTGGTTATGATACGATTGAGGTAACAGGGAAGGAGGCGCTCGACAAGGCAAGGACTGAAGCGGTGCTCGGGACGATCAAGAGGTTGCGAGGCGTGGAGGTCGTGGAGTCCGACTCGAGACATGTGATTGCGCAGAGCTTCATGGACCCGACCAAGTTCCCCGTGGACTCGTTGATCAAGAGGCTCCAGATACTTGTGGCGAAAAGTCTCGAAGACGTGATGGGAGCGCTCGACCTCAAAAAAATAGGGGGTCTGAACGAGGTAAGAAGAGTTCAGGAAGAGATCGACGAACTGTACTGGCTGATAGTGAGACAGCTGCTGGTGGCGCTGAACAGGAGGGAGCTGGCCTCGGACATCGGGATTGAATCCCCGCTGCATGCGTCCGGGGACAGGGTCTGTGCCAAGACGCTTGACGAGATAGGAAGCATAGTCATGGATATTGCAGAAGAGTTGATCAGGTTGAAGGGCCAGAACACGAGAATGGATCCGCGGGTAGTCGAAGACATCAAGGCGCTCGGCGTGATAGCGAGCAGGACGTTCAGCACCACGATGGAGAGCCTCCTCACTTCAGACTTGAGCCTGATAGGGGAGTCCGCGGCCCTGGTCGAAGAGACGATGGAGATGGAGAAGGAGATAACCCATGAGATACTCGAAACGGGAGAGCATGGATATGCAAGGGTCCTCGCATCCCAATTCGCGCAGTTGGCTCGCTACTGCAACATAATAATCGAAATCGCTTCCCACAGGCTACTCCGAAAGAGCAGCAAGGTAGCAACAATCCAGAAGTGACCTACGGGAAAGGCAGTCGTCAATCCCCAGCTGTAGTGAACTCGAGCATCTCCTCGACTGGAAACTGAGCCGCCCCCGCGAAGAGTGCGTGTGACCTGTGGGCGGAGAGGTCGCTTCTTGGGACTGTCAGCTTGCATGTTTCACAGAAAACGAACTCCGCGTTGACGAGGGATCGCTGTTCAAAACAACTCCCCGAGACCCTGTCCCAATAGACGGGCCTCCCAAAGTTGGGGCTCCCCTCCACTCGACACTCCCCCAGATTTGGTCGGACGTCAAGGGGGTACCAGCCGTTACAGTTCCCGCAGATTCTTTCCACCTGGAAGCTTCTGACAAACGCTTCGCAGGGCTCACTAGATGCTGGTACCCCCCTGTTGTGATATTTGCCGCCCGGAAAATCACAAGTGCCGATGCGATTGAGTTGGGGATATGGACGCCAGTGAAGACACTCAGAGCAACGTCTCTCACTGGAGCGTTGCATGAAATCCTTTTGTGAGAAGTTGCTATTGAACGTTGGCTATTATCCCCCAGGGCTAATATTCTGATTCGCCGTGGTAGTTCCGGACCCGCGATAGACGGGGAATTCGACGTCATACCATTCCTCGAGCTTGCGGAGGACGCTGACCACGTTCTTTTCGCTCATGAGCACATCCATATGATGGATCAGCTTCAAGGCCTCCAGCACCTTCCTCATCACCTTAGGCCCGAAGGGCGCCGACTTTATCGCGTTAAAAGAGCTGGCACGCTCCTCTTCCGACAGTTCCTTTCCATAGTAGCGCTTGAGCATATGCTCGAGTTCCCTGAATGCGTCGTCGAAGCACCTGTCAGGGTTCGTGTAACCGTAAAAGCAGTTGCGGCAGTCCGACCCAAGCAGCTCTCTCATGGGTCCCCTATCGTTTACTCGGAAGTGCTTGAGCACCTGGACATAGCCGTCACGCTTAAGCTCCTCTGAAACCTTGTACACGGCTCCCACAGTAAGCTCACGGGGGAACGCTCGGTTGTAGATGTCGTTCACCGATGAACCCATCCCTGAACAGAGCGACTCCATGATGAGTTCTTCTGTTTGCGTGGGAGTTTCGTCGAGGTGATCCTCGAGTTTCCTCTTGAGGGTCACGCCGTCCACCTCGTATTCTCCGAAGCTCCCTGAGCGCCCAGGACTCGTCGCGGGTCCACGGAGGCTTCCCATAATGTCAGAGACCTGTTTGGGACTGCTGTTCGTCATGCCTGATATCGATTGAACGGAGACGGGCGCGTGCGGCTCGTCTAGATTGCCGAGCGTGTGCGCGAGAGCCCACAGTATCGCCAAGTCCCGATTGCGCCAACTACGCCTAACATACCAGCCGAACATCCGTATGGCCCTGACGGTGTCTGCTCTGCCAGTCAGATAGACCAGCCTGCCGTTCCTGGTCTTTTTCAATCCCAATGGTGCACTGACTAGGTCAAGGATACGTTCAGCTTCTAGGGAATTGGGGACGATCATGATGGTACCGTCAACGTCTTCAGTAATGAAAGGAGGATTCCTTACGATGTCCTCTTCGCTCCACTGGTCCGGCGAGAACGCTTCGAGCAACACCAGCGAACCCTTGAGAGCTCTGCGCTGCATGCCGAGTGAAAGGAACGGCTCAAGATATACGCGTAGTCCCTAATAGATTATTGGAATGGGTCGAAAAGTGGCTTTCTGCTACATCGACTCGTGCAAAATCTGTACCAGTCTCGTGGCGATTTCGCCGGGGGTGCCGCCTATCATTTCCGCTTTCCTTGCCGGGGTAGCCATCTTCCGCAGCCCCTCGACTGATGTCAGCGAACCCTGAAGTCCGACGTCATCTGCACATAGCCCGAG
>CAZHNH010000045.1:0-9259 GCA_964533695.1 uncultured Nitrosopumilales archaeon
ACGGAAAAGCCCCTCTAGTGTATGTAAATTCATCCCCTCCGTCGGAGCGCATATTTTGACCAAAGGCATCATGACTATTTCGCTTGGGACAGTCGACAGGATGCGGCAATCGTCTTGCAGGAATCATTGCGTTGTCACCTACGCCACTTCATTACACAATAAGCGAGGAAATCACCACGAGCGCAGTCAAAGTACATTGCAAGTGTTACGGCACTGTGGATGTCCTTGTTACCGAGCATGACGAGCGCTGTGGACAACAGCTGTTCCCATCCCCCTTTTGCAATTGAGCTTGGAAAAATAAAGGCAGGTGAGTGATAGCCCGGCCTGGATTCGAACCAGGGTCGCCGGCTCCAAAGGCCAGCATGCTTGACCACTACACTCCGTAGGTTTCCCTACCACCGGGCTGCTCCGGGCTAGCAATAGTTGAGATTTGAGACGTTAAAAACCTAATCAGCTTTCTGTGAGTTCCTCCGGTTAGGACGGTCCACAGGTGACTTGATCTAGAATCTAGCCCTGTCCGACGGTCCTCCGTATCAAACCTGATATCGGATACATTGGATCTTCCATCGAATCGAGTACACGCTTGGCCTTCTTCATGAACCGGTCCTTGAACCCGGGCTTAAGGCATGCATGCGCCCGCCCAACCAACAAATCAGGACTGCCAACTTTCTTCAGCAGCCCCTCTCTCATCAAATATTCGTCGGTGTAGAGCGACCCTTGGAATGCGGACAGTGTGGGAACACCTAACAAAGCGGCTTCCGCGTTCATTGTTCCTCCCATCCCAATGAAGAGATCGGTTGCTGAAAGGAGACCACGGCCGTCAACTATATCGTTCGGGATGATATACGTGGAACCGAACGCACGTTTCATCTCCTCAACTTGATAGCCATACCTACAGAGGGCGACTAAGTTGTGTTCTTGAAATTCCCTTGCTACCTTCTCTAAGACGATGACTGTCCAATTCCTGTTCTTACCGGCCAAGTAAGGGGCATCGCTTTCCTGCACTCTAATCGTTATTGTCTTCTTCTTCGAGTCGAGTCTTGGAACTGGCCCACCATAGGCATTCCTCTTGAGCCACATCGCCGGGTCTAGTGCGTGGTATGTAATTACTTGGTTTCTCTTGATCCCGTACTGGGACCAAGCGTGGAAAGGAATCACCCACGGACACAAGACTCGGTAACTCATGGGTAGTGAAAGTCTTCCCGCCACCTCCGAGTGCGGAGAGTCGTTCACAGCGATGTGTCTTACGCCCAAGCCAAAAGCTACGCGTGCACACACCGCTGAGGCAACAGAGACTGCGATCTGGGGTGAAAACCTCCTGACCAATGGTATGATTTCGGCCTGCCTCCTAGTGGCGGCTTCGAGCTGCCCTGCCGCATCCTTGTCTCCCCTTTCGCCTACATAGCAGAGGTCTAGCCCCACCCTTTTAGCGAGGGGGACGACCTCTCTGTACATCCTTGAAGTGGCCAGAATCTCAAAGCCTTCGGACGCGAGCTGGTCAATGACTGGTTTGAAGAAAAGCACTTGTTTGGGAGTTAGAACATCCACCCACACCTTGCGACTTCCCATTGAGTTCCGCGCGCCGTTTTCGCGCGCTCCATGAAGTTATTTAACCAATGTTAAAGTGAACCACTAGACAGTAGCGCGGTCGAACCACTCTGGTCCACGTGTCCTTTGACTCACGTCGTGATTTTCGAGAGTGAACCGGTCGACTCCCCTGCCTTAACCTCAGCCGCAATCCTTCTCCCCATACTCATTGGTTTATCGAAGAGCAGGGCAGTGTACGGTGAGCCCTGGGTATAGAGGTTGGTCCCGGCAACTATTCGTGCCGAAAATTCGAATGCTACGAAATCTGTGTTCTCGTCGTAGACGCCCTCGATGCAGAAGGGCCCAATCATTCCAGGCGGCACCAGACGAGCGCATGCGCTCACGAAGCCCTCGCCCATCTTGAACACTTCCTCGAGAAGCGATTCCCTAAGGACCAAGGGGGAGTTGCCTACAACGACGTAGGAGGGCAGAAGGGAACCCTGCATCCTACCTGGGAGCCGTCCGAAGCCATCGACGTTTGTCTCATACCTACGATCGATCGAATGAAACTCGAGCTCTCCGGATAGCGCCGATTGGAAAAATTCAAAGTATACCGGGACCCCGACTACGTATTCTTGGATGTACAGCTGGGACTCGCGCCCAACGTTCCCTGCCCTCCTGAGTTTTTCCAAGTTCTCTTCATAGCTTTTCGGACCATCGGCAAGGAAGTATCCCTGACCACCCTTCGCGCCATGTAGTTTGACAATGACAAGCCTGTCGATATCCTTGTACGAAGAGAATGCCTTCGGTGTTTTGAAACCCGACTCCCTCATTAGCCTCTCCTTAAGGTCACGATCGGACTCCCATAGCAACATCTTCCTGCTCCCGAAAATGGGTACGTTGAAGTCTTCGACCACCCCTTGTGCGCCCACTTCGGACACTAACGTCCCGTGGGGGACGACGACCGCCCCCCTCTCCGCAAGGGCGGATACATTCTCTTTTCGGAGAACCTCCGAGAAGGTGTCGACGAACAGGAATTCATCTATGAAGTCGAACCTGCGATACAGGGACTGACGCTTCCTCAGACACACAAGAAGCGTGGAGAATCCTTCGTCTTTCGCACCCTTGAGGACCTGGAGGGCGCAGTGAGAACCAAGTGTTGCAATCTCGACCGTCACGTCACCAACTCCTTCAGCCTTCGCCGGCGAATCCCTTCCCGGACCTCCATCGCAATCCTGCGCCCAGTGCCCACGACCTTCCCGAAGTAATACTTGCTGTAAGGGCTGGTCGTCGCGATTATCGGGCTTCCCGGAACGCGGGGAGAGACATCGAATACGACGATGTCGAGATCCACCGTCACTGAACTTTGGAGGGCGAAGGGTCCGATTGGTCCGACCCCGTATTCCCGTTTGACAGCACCAACGAACTTCTCCCCCATCTCCAGGACCTTCTGAAGCATAGATTCTCTAATCGTCGCCGGCGTGTGACCGATTTCGACGTTTTGGATTCGCGCCTCGATTTCGAGCTGTTGTTTCGCAGGAATCGAGACGAAGTCGTTCAGATTAGTCTGGAGCCTCCTGTCGATTCCGAGAAGTTCGACCTCGTCCGTAAGGGGAGAGTAGAAGTAATTGAAGTTGAAGTAAGTCCCAAGCACAAACTCCTCGATTACAGCAGCATTCAGGCCAGCCTGTGTCACAAGGCCTTCGTTGATCATCTTCCGAGATTTCCTAAGATAGTCTTGATGGGAGGACGCTGTGAAGAATGCTCTCTCGAGTTTCCTTTTCGCTTCCTGCACCTTTATGATCGCGGTGCCGTCGATATCCTTGGGTTCAGCGAACCGCCTTGGGAACCGGATTCCTGCCTTCTTCAGAAGGTCATATTGATTCCTCTTGCCAGTCCTTTCTTCTATCCTCAGAATCCCCCTATTCCCGAACATCGGAACCCTGAAGGAGCCTTCAATTGAGTCATAATCGATGTATGCCGTGAAAGAGCGATGAGGCACGAATATGCAATTCTTCTTGACCAAGGCTGCCTGTATCTTGGTCTGCATTATGTCGCGGAAATCGTTGAGAAGTAGGATGTCATCAACCACTCTCCTGAACGCCTTGTAGGGCTTCTCCCTTCCCTTCTGACAGACTGCGATGGTCGCAAATCCTTCGTCCTTGGCTCCGTCAAGGATGTCCAACGCCGAGTGACTCCCGAGCGCACAAATCGTTATCTTGGAACTGTCATACGATGACACAATTCTCCTGGCAATCTCAGGTGAGATCAAGGACCTGCCCAGGTCGCGCCCGTGGTTTCTTTAGTCTTCCCGACAAAAGAAATGGCTTAACGGCTGGCCCAAGGTCTAATTATGTAGAATGAGAGGTTCAGCCGATGGACAGGACAGGCATCCTGATTGTCTCGAAGTGTCTTAGCTCCTCAGCCATGGTGGACGCCCTGCTCCGGAGTGACAAATATACTCCCGAGCTTTACATCGCCGAGAAACAAACAAACCCTTTCAATCTTGAAAGAGCGAAGGAACACAGAGTGATTCCTGATCTCGACATCTCGAAGATATCAGGGTTCGCAAGTCGCTTCGCAAATCGAATCGCATTTGGCCTTTGTGACACGGAAGACTTCGTGGTTGCAGGAGGGAGGGACGAACTTGAGAAGCGCGCAGGCGTTCAGATGGTCTGCGTGACAAAGAAGTTCGCGGTCGAAGGGAGTAAGGCGTCTCAAAGACTGTTGTTCGACAGAATAAGCCCGGCGTTCAACCCAAACTTCAAGGTCTTCGACCCCGTGAATTATCGAGACGAGAGTGAGGCCCTTCGTGACTTCCGGTCAGCGGCAGAGGAAATGGTCCAGCCGGTGATAAAACCTGATGCACCAGCAAGGGGGGCGGGGGTTGGTGTTTGGGGTAGTGACTTCAATACACACCAAGAGGCAGAGACTTTTTTCACCAGGGTCTACTCGAAGGGTCGGGTTGTCGTCGAGGAACGGATAGCGGGGGAGGAGTCCAGTTTCCATGCTTTCAGCGACGGCCGCCACTTCTGCGCGGCTCCCTTGACGAGAGACTACAAGAGGGCGCTGGACCGTGACCACGGGAACCTAACCGGGGGAATGGGAAGCTACCGGGACGCGAAGGAACACCTCCCTTTTGTCAGGGAATCCGAGTGGTCTGAAGTCGTCGGCAAGGAGGAGGAGTCATTCAGGAGATGGAAGGGGAGAGGCTCTGAACCAGGACTACGTGGCATCGTGGAGTACGACGCCCTGATGCATACTGGCAAGGGCTTCAAGGTCTTGGAAAGGAACAGCAGAGGCGGGAATACCGAGTCCATCAACCTCTTCACGACCCTCGAGGACGACCTAATCGACATCTGTTTCCGCATTGTTGAAGGAAGACTTCGAGGCCTCAGGTTTAGGAAGGAGGCGTCGGTCGTCACTTGTGTCGTTCCCGTGCAATATGGGAACCCCGCTGCCTCCGTGACTTCTGACGACGGGTCAATTGACTTGATGCGCGCCCTTGCCCTGTCAAAGGAGGATGGTCACGCCATCAGAGTCTATCCAATGGATGTTAAGGCACAGGACGGGAGGACAATCCATGGGAACTCACGATGTGCAGCAACCGTTGGCATAGCGAACGACGTCGAAGAAGCAAGGGAACTGTCGCTTAGAGCGGCTCGGGTGATAAGAGGTGATCTGCGATATCGGAGAGACATCGCGAGCGCTGCGGACATCAAACGGAGTTGTGAGCACATGGCCGTCTTAAGGGCGCATAAAGTCGACCAAGTAAATCGCTGAGATAGTCCCAGGGGCGCTCCGAATAGGCGTGGAGGGCAGCAATATTTGCCGTGTAGGCTGCTCATCAACACAAATGTGTTAAACGCATCTTAAATACTGAGCAGTAATTACCAGGTCTTACGAAAGTAAATCAGATTTACATTGTCGAGGTCGTGATTTCCAACAAGAAGGCAGCAAGGGACCCTGAGGGAGACGTCATCCACAGAGACTTGGTGAAATCCCACTTTCCCCAGGCCAAGTCTGTGAGAGTTGGCAAACTCCTAAGGTTCAACGTTGAGGCGTCTGATTCTCTTGAGGCTAGAGACCTCGTACGTAGGATGTGCGACGAACTTCGAATCTACAACCCCGCCGCTCACGACTGCCAAATAGGCATGGGGCGGCTGATCGGTTGAACATAGGCGTAATCCGGTTCCCAGGAAGCAACTGTGACCTAGACGTCGTTTCCGCGCTTAGCGCTACCAAGTGCCTCGCACCCAAGTTGGTATGGCACGAGAGCCCAGATATCGAAAATTTCGACGCCGTAGTTCTTCCCGGAGGCTTCAGTTTCGGGGATTATCTGAGGGCGGGGGCGATCGCTGCTAGAAGCCCCTCCATTGCCAGGATCAAAAGGCTAGCGGAAAGGGGGACGCCTGTCCTAGGAATCTGTAACGGGTTCCAAATACTGGTAGAGGCGGGACTCCTTCCTGGGAGCCTGCTCAGAAATTCTGGATTGAAATTCGTGTGTAGGTGGGTGACTGTCAAGGTCGAGAACACCCATACACCCCTTACGCGTTCACTCAAGATGGGTCAACTCCTAAGACTCCCCATCGCGCATAATGAGGGGAGGCTCTTCCTCCCCGATGAGGAGCTTGCCTCGCTTAGGAAGCAAAGAAGGGTGGTCCTAAGATACGTTGATGACTCTGGAAAGCTCTCTGCGTCCGGGAACCCCAACGGCTCTCGGGAGAGCATCGCTGGAATTTGCAATGAAGATGGTAATGTCGTTGGAATGATGCCCCACCCGGAAAGAGCTGCAGACCCAATAATATCCCCAGACGGAAGCACCGATGGTATGGCGATCTTCAGGAGCCTGGCGGCCCATTTGCTATAGGGAGGGTGAGAAAGTGACCGAGAGCGCACAACTGGCCGTACTAGGGCTGACGGCCGAGGAGGTCGAATACGCTAGAAGGTTCCTGCGTCGAGAACCGACAGAGGTTGAATGGGCAATCATGGACGCGGAGTGGTCTGAACATTGCAGCTACAAGTCATCGAAGAGATTGCTGAGATCCCTTCCGACAACGGGTAAGAATGTACTCGTCGGGCCGGGATACGATGCAGGTGTCATAGACATTGGCGGCGGTTTCGTGGCCTCCATGCACATTGAAAGTCACAATCACCCTTCCGCTGTGGACCCGTACGGCGGATCGGCAACTGGAATAGGCGGAGTCCTCAGGGACATACTTTCTATTGGGACCCGTCCGATAGCGCTGGTTGATGTCCTCCGTTTCGGGAACATCACCGAGAGTGCACACTCCCAATGGCTGTTCAGGAACGTCGTGAGAGGGATAGCTGATTACGGCAACTGCGTAGGAGTTCCGACAGTTGCAGGAGAGGTCGAGTTCGACGAGTCTTTCGAGAGGAACTGCCTTGTAGATGTGGCGTGCCTTGGCGTCGGAAGGAAGAAGGACCTTATTCTAGCGGAAGCGAAAGAATCGGGAGACATCATTGTAATCGCCGGAGGGAGCACCGGCAGAGACGGCATTAGGGGGGCGACATTTGCTTCGAGGAATCTCGCAAAGAACGCAGACTCAGAACGCTCCTCAGTTCAGGTGCCGGATCCCTTCATGAAGAAGCTGCTCCTCGACTCTATCCTTGAAGCTCTAGAAACAGGGGAGATCAAGGGGATGAAAGACCTCGGAGGCGGAGGGCTGAGCTCGGCGCTCTCAGAAATCGCATCGAAAGGAGGGACGGGAATCGAAATCGAACTAAGACTGCTCAGCCTGCGCGAACCAGATATCACCCCGGCGGAGATGATGATATCAGAGTCGCAAGAGAGGATGTTGCTAGTGCTTGACGAAGTCAAGTGCAAGCGAACGCTGAAGATACTCCGCAAGTACGAAGTTCCGTATGCAACAATAGGGAAGGTCACCGACGATGGATTGCTTACAGTCAAGAACGGAGGCGAGGTGGTCGCGAGCCTCCCGGCTGGTTTCCTCGCAGAGGCACCGCTCGTCGACCGAAGGGAGGGCACGCTTCCTGCAAAGTGCGGCGTCGCTGTAGAGGCGCATGCCCCACGCGATCTCTCTAGGACTCTCCTCGACATGCTCTCGTCCATTAACATCGGCAGCAGGCGATGGATATACGAACAGTACGACCATGAAGTCGGCATCAGGACGGTCCTGAAGCCAGGCAGGGCGGACTCCGCCGTCCTGAGGCTGCCTAACGGGAAGTTCATGTCGGTGAAGGCCGACGGCAACAGTAGAGCAACCGGTCTTGACCCCTACAACGGTGCAGCAGGTTGCGTAGCAGAAGCATGCAGGAACGTGGTGGCCGTCGGTGCCGAGCCCATTGCGGTCATAGACCATCTCCAGTTCGGCGATCCCGGGGACCCCGCAGTGTACAGGGACTTTGCGGAGGCCGTAAGAGGAATCGGCGACTACTGCAGAGGGATTGGACTACCAATCGTAGGAGGTAAAGTCAGCTTCTACAACCAAGACGAGCTCACAATTAAGCCGATAAAGCCAAGTCCAGTCGCCCTAGTCGCGGGCCTCATCGAAAGCAGGGAACATATCACGGGCCAGAACCTGAAGAGCGACGAAGATGAGATCCTCCTCATTGGCAAAACAAGGCTCGAACTGGGAGGCTCAGAATACTACGACAGGATTCGGTGGGGGGGTCCTGGGAAGGTGCCGGTCGCGGACCCTGAAACGGATCGACGAACCAATTTGGCCATACTGGGTTTGATAAAAGGGGGCTTGGCCAGAAGCGTCCATGACTGTTCAAAAGGAGGACTCGGAGTTGCAATTGCTGAAATTTGCATCCCGGCACGCATCGGAGCAAAAATTGAACTGAAGAATGTGCCTCGGGAAGCGATGAATGCGGCGAGCCTCCTGTTCGCAGAGACGCATGGCCGATTCGTGGTCTCTGTAAGGCCAGAGGCGGCCAAAGACGCGAGAAAGCTACTTGACAGGGCCAAGGTCCCGAACGCATGGGTAGGCACGACCGGTGGACCCACCCTCGTCATGTCACTCGGCGGGAAAAGACTTGTCAGGCTAGATGTTGAAGAAATAGCAAAAGCATGGGAGTCGGGGATCCCTCACGCGTTAGGAGAGGCAGCTTGAAGGAAGCATGCGGAGTAGTCGCGGTCCACTCCGAACGCAGCTCGAATGTGGTTCCCAGACTCCTAAGGTCTCTTGAAGCCCTCCAACACAGAGGGCAGGAGTCGTGGGGCTTTGCCGTCCCTGGCAGACCCGTCTTCAGGCGCCTGGGCCTAGTCGCCGAGTGGCGAGACTACGAAGACGAAGTGGTCGGGTACACCGGGTCGACTGGGATCGGCCATGTGAGGTACTCGACGAAAGGGAGGACAAGCGTCAGCAATGCACATCCAATACAGATCGGCGAGGAGTTCTCAATAGCGCATAACGGAACGATAGCGAATGCCGAAGGACTTGCGGTCTCTGTCTCACAGGATGTCGGAAAGGTCTCCTGTGAATCAGACACACGAGTCGTCGGATTGCGGCTTCTCCAGCTTCTTGAAAATGGAGACGATTGGTTCTCTGCGTTCGAGAAGCTTGGCAAGGAGATAATTGGGGCATACTGCTTCGCGATTCTGAATCGCCAAGGAGAGGCCATAGCAGCCAGAGACCCCAGGGGGTACAGACCACTTTCCCTAGGCTGGCACGAGAGGTCGTCCACCTATATCGTAGCATCCGAGAGCTGTGCACTAGCCGCGGTAGAAGCCGAGCTAGTACGA
>CAZHNH010000046.1:0-2625 GCA_964533695.1 uncultured Nitrosopumilales archaeon
TTCTTGGCTTCTTCCGACCGCCGCGGTCGCAGCTTTGGGCTGCGCCTTATTGCTCGTATCCCGCATCAAGATAAGCACCCATCCAATAGATCTGGAGCACACTGTAATAGAGATGGAGCAACAACGAAAGTATCTCGAGGAGACGTGGTCGTACAAGATGAAAAACTCCGCCCTGCTACAATACTACCTCCTGATGAGAAAGGCATGCCTCAATCTTGGACTTCGAGACGGACCATCCGAGACTCCACAGGAGTACATCGGGCGAGCTTCGTCCTTCTTCAGCGTAGACGAGTCTGAGGCGACAAAGTTCGCGTCAGCCGTGAACAGGTCTAGGTACGGCAAAGAACTGAATGCAACGGAAGTCGGCGAGGCATCGAAGTTCATGGGGTCATTTGCAGACATGATCAGGAGGAAAGCAGGTGAAATTCGGTAAAACGGAAGCCTCTGCGACGTTGGCGGTGGCGGTAGTCCTCACCTACAGCCTGGGCGTTGGATGGTATTGGACAGGCGACGCTATCGTGCTTGCCATATTGACTGCCCTCGTTACATGGCGAATAATTCCAAAGATGGCATCTCCTACCACTGGTCCATTACAGGTCAGACGATTCGAGCAGTACCCAAGGAGCAAGATATCGCATTATGTCTCTGTTTCAAGGATCAAGTCGACCGCATCTATCGCCAAGCGATCGGACAACCCTTTCGAACGCACCCTCCTGAGCGACCCCAGGTGGAGAGGGCTGTCTGACGACGACCTGCGCAGAAAGGTCTTGGAGTCTACGGGACATGATGGTCGCGAAAGCTGAAGGAGTCGACCCTAGTAGGAGGTGCCGAAGTCGAATCTCTGAAGTCTGTCCGTCCACCAGAGAGGAGGGAGAGATTTGCCCCAAACGGTTTATCTGACCAATACCTGACAGGCGAGATTGCATGGACGTAACGGAATTCGTTAAGTTTCGCGATCTGCTCGTCGAATCGGTCTCAAAAGCCATCGTGGGGAAGAGGGAGGTGATTGAGCTCGTAACGTACGACCTCCTCGTCGGCGGACACATTCTCTTCGAGGACTTCCCGGGCCTCGGCAAGACGACTCTTGCGAAGGCCGTGGCCAAAGCACTGGGCTGCGAATTCAAACGCATTCAGTTCACAGCAGACCTCCTCCCCGCGGACGTAACGGGGACATTCGTTCTCGACCAGTCCAGCGGATTCCGCTTCATGAAGGGTCCGGTTTTCGCGCAGATTCTACTCGCCGACGAGATAAACCGGGCTCCCCCGAAGACGCAGTCTGCCCTCCTTGAAGCGATGCAGGAACACCAAGTCACAGCAGAAAACACAACATTTTCCCTCCCTGAGCCGTTCGCGGTGTTCGCGACGCAGAATCCAATCGAGTACGAAGGGACTTACCCTCTCCCTGAGGCTCAGATGGACAGGTTCACAGTAAGGCTCCGTATGGGCTACCCACAGAAGGATGACGAGGTTTCGATACTCGAGCTGAGGAAGGTGCTCTCTGAAGAACTCCGATCGGTGGAGAAAGTCTCCGGTCCTCAAGAGCTGACTTCGCTGCAGGCGAGACTTAGAGACGTCTATGTCGACGAGGATCTCAAACGCTACATAGTCAACCTTTCGTCCCAGACTCGAACAATCGCTAGCGTCGAAGTGGGGGTGAGCCCTAGAGGGTCGATACACCTTTACAGACTCTCCAAGGCCAAGGCGGCCTGCTCAGGGAGGGACTTCGTAACCCCTGACGACGTGAAGAGCCTGGCTGTACCGGCGCTGGCGCACAGGCTTGTCTTGAGCGCGGACTACGAGATGAAAGGGTTACGCCAAGAGGCGGTCGTCGAGAAGGTGCTCGCGGAGACACCGGTGCCCAAGGTAAGCGAAAAGGCCTGAAGACCAAACTAGCTCTGGCCCTCGTGGCCATGCTCGCAGGGATCTGGATCTCTGCGATAACTGGGGCCCCATTCTTGCTCGGCACCGTTCCAGTCATCCTGCTGGTGGCCCTCGACCTACGGTCCCCTCTTCGAAGAGCCGGTGATACGTCGGGCCTTTCGGTGCTCAGACAAGTATCGGAAGAGAAATCCCTCATGGGCGATAAAGTACGGATGGAGCTCACCATAGTGAACAGCGGCCCTAAGATAGATAGAATCTCACTCCGGGACCTGACTCCACCCCGCTCGACCGTCACCAAAGGTTCGACCCTGCTCCTCTGTTCCTTAGAACACGGAGGAAAGGCGACGCTCCGGTACGAGGTCCTGTTCAGAGATCCAGGAGATTATCTTTTCGAGTCTTTGCAAGTCCGAATAGAGTCAATGTTCGGCCTCGCCGAACGTGCTTTCATCCTCAAGTCAGAGCTCAAGGTTCGCGTCTACCCTAGGCACCTCGTCAAGAACGTCGCAATTGGACCGGCCAAGGCATTCGGCTGGTCAGGGACAACGCCCTCCAGGTACAGGGGCGGACGCCTTGACTTCATGAACATACGTGGCTATGTCGCCGGGGATCCCCTAAGGGACGTGAACTGGAGGGCGAGCGGAAGGTTGGGAAAGACTCTCGTGAACGAGTGGCGAGTGGAGCGCGGATTGGACTGCGTGATCATTGTAGACCTCTCCGCGGAAGGGCTTCCCAAAGTGGAGGAGT
>CAZHNH010000047.1:0-6262 GCA_964533695.1 uncultured Nitrosopumilales archaeon
ATGGATACAACTACGTGGTTTCACACAACCTCGGTAAGAAGTGGTCCGTCTACCTGCAAGGACTAGTGGCTTCGATGTGCGAAGAACTTCCCACCAAGCTTCGATGCGAAACGGTGGTAAAAGCCGATTCACTGGCAGTCAGACTTAGAAACGTGTCTCGTCTGCCTTAGTTCACCGGTCGCCAAGCTTACAATTCCCGACTGGATGACTAAGCCAGCCTAGACCAAGGACAATAGGATACTTGTCACTGCCGAGAGGGCAAGTAATGCTAGCATTATCAGCATCAACAGTTTGCGGGCCCTGGAAGTCATGCTTTGAGGAATCCCATTCCCTATTGAAGTTGGTAGTATCCAGATGAAAAGCCTTCCGGCGTTTACGCGTCCGATGCGCCTTATGATAAAGGGGCCGTGCTGAAATGATCGCGAGGAGCGCCATAGGAAGCGAGAAAATAGAACTTCCAAGAAGTAGTTCTATACCACAAATCCAGTATCACCAGTACTTAATGTATACATTACATGCAAATTCCTTATATCCGATATTGCCGACAGTATCACTTGGCACCCTCCATGCACGAAACTGCAACCTCAGCCCTTAGTACCTTCCCTCAAAGGATAAAGAATCACATCAAGCAAGTAATGGTCAAAGCCAAGCGGAGGGGGTCATGGTTCTCCCTAGACAGGGCGGAGAAGTCCATTCTGTACCTGTCTGTCCGGCTTCAACTGAAGTTCAGAAGCTTGGACCTCCTCCGTTCACTAGCTTCGATTCTGAAGAAGCTTGAAGAGTGGGGTGAGACCCCGTACGCGTGGATCCAGCGCGGAACGAAGCTCGCTTGGGCCTTTTCTGCGTTCGCCGTATCATGTGGGAATCAAGCCGCGAGAGCCTGGCGGAACGACCTTTCGTACGCCCAATTCCTTGGGAGCGTGATGGCCTCGCATAAGGGAGGCACGTTCGGGTCTTGACGCGGCGTTCTAACCCAATAGTCTGATCGTTTGAAAGCCGTACTTCTTGTCGGCGGCGCCGGTACTAGGCTGCGGCCTCTTACCTACGTAATGCCGAAATGCCTCCTTCCAGTTGGGGGGAAACCCCTTCTTGAGAGAACGATGCGGTATTTGGAGGGACACGGAATCACAGAGTTCGTGGTCTGCGTGGCTTACCTGAAGAAGCAGATCATAGACGCTTTCGGGAACGGTTCTAGGCTCGGGCTCTCGGTTGAATATGCAGAAGCAGACGTTCCTCTTGGGACCGCTGGGCAATTGAAAACCGCATCAGCCCTGCTTGACGGTCGTTTTCTGGCGATGAACGGCGACATCGTCACGGACCTCAACATCGAGAAGCTCGTAGCCTCCCACACTAGAACCGGCGGAATCGCCACGATCGCTCTGAAGGAGTTTGGGGTCAAGATACCGTATGGGCACATCGTGGTAGACAGGTCAGGCAAAGTGACGGCTTTTGAGGAGAAGCCCACGCTAAGCTTCATGGCGAATGCAGGAGTGTATGTGATGGAGCGGAGAGTCGTCGACGAGATCCCTCCAGGGAAAGTTTCCAGCCTCGAGACAGAGATTTTTCCTCGACTGATCTCCAAAGGGGAGACCATTGGCTCCTACTTCGAATCCGCATATTGGGCAGACGTTGGTTCCATGGACGATTTTGAGCGAGTGAACAACGAAGCCCTCAACGACCCATCAATCGTCACCACTCCAGGACCGAACGCCAATGATTAGGCAGGCAGCCGTCGTCTTACTCTCCTCCGTACCATTCGTCGTTTCGATATTGCTCGCTTACGTCTCATGGGAGACCTTCGTAGGAATCGCGACGGTCTGGCGCATGGTAATCTTGACGCTTGTATGGATCGGGGCTTTTGCAATAGGAACCCAACTCTTCTGGAAGGCGACAGGCCTATTAGCACAGAAGCAGCAGTAGGCATCGCAGGAACGGCAGCTGCTGCTGCCGCCCTGGTAACATCATACTCCGTTGCCAGGTACGAGAGCAGGGTCTTCCCGCTGAAGGGGATAAGCGGCGTCGACATACACAAGCCCGACAGGCCAGTACGCGCTGAGATGGGGGGCCTTGCTGTACTGGCTGCGCTTGCCATTGCCTCGGCTCTCTACGTAGGCTTGGACTACTCTGTCGACGGTCCCCCGGTGATGTTCGCGGCCGTGGCCTCCACTGTGGCGTTTGTAGGAGTGGTTGGAGTGGCAGATGATCTCAAAGAGCTTAGCCAGAAGTACAAGCCTCTCCTGATCGTTTTGGCTTCGATCCCCTTGATGGCTGTCCTTTGGGGGCGAGATGGAATCTTCGTTCCTACAATAGGATACGTAGACTTTGGGATACTCTACCCTCTTGTAGCCGTCCCTCTGGCTGTTACGACCTCTGCCAACTTCTCGAACCTGCTGGCAGGTTTCAACGGGCTGGAATCTGGATGTGCTGTGATATCCCTAGGGACAATGTCTTACCTCTCTGAATTTACCGGTCACCCCGTTATCGCAGCGTTCGGTCTCATTCTTACCTTCGCCTACCTGGGATTCCTGGCTCTGAACTGGTATCCGGCGAAGATTTTCCCCGGCGACACAGGGACCTTGATCGCTGGGGCTGCCCTTGCGGCAATGGGTCTAGCGGCAGGGCTAGAATTCGAGGCCGTAGTACTGAGCATCCCCGCTGCCATGGACTTCGCCCTCAAGATGATGTACAGGCGACCCTTCAAGCAGAGACACGTGTTGGGCAATACGACAGTGAGGCCCGATGGCACCCTGGAACCTGCGCCTTATCCTGCCTTGGTCCACGCCTTCATGCGAGTCTCCCCCATCAAGGAGAGGGACCTTGTCTTGTCGGTGTTCGCGATGCAGGCCATGTTCGCCCTCGCTGCAGTGATCATAACGGTGATTTTTGGATGAGCGGGAACTTCCCCGGTGCCGCGCCAGTGGAGCCAAACAAGGTCAGGAAGATCTGGGTTGCAATGAGCACCCCATTCCAGGCCAACTTCTTCGCCCCTCTGATCAAGAAACTATCAGGGGAGTTCGATTTCATTGTCACCGCTAGAGACCATGACCGAATCCAGTCAATACTCGACGCGAAGCAGATCGCATACATCCCTGTTGGGAAGCACGGGGGCAGGGAGCTAAGCGGCAAGCTCGAAGCCTACGCCGAGACTATCCAGAAGCTCCTCCCGATAGTCAAGAGGGAGAAGCCGGACCTGATGCTCACGGAGAGGTGGCCTGAAGCCGTAAGGACAGCCTTCGGCCTTAACATCCCCTCCTGGACCATATTCTACGACGAAAGGGAGAAGCATGTCAACCAGATGGTCTTCCCTCTCGCAACGAAGGTCTTCACTCCAAGGTTCTACACGTTCCAGGAGCTGTACCAGAACGGGGTCATTGACCCTGACAAGGTGGTGTGGTTCAACGGATTCCACACAGGGTACCTGAAGGGAGCTGAACTTGCGACTGAAAACCCGTTCAACGAACTTCGCTTAGAACCCCCGGTCGTCTTCGTCAGACCCGAACCCGAGTTTGCCAGTTTCTTTGCCAACCATCAACAGGTACTCGAAAAGGCGGTGCAGATCATCCAAAAGTCTGGCAGGGCGTCGATCGCTGTCCTTCCAAGGACGGCCTCCCAGGAAAGGAAGTATTCCAGGATGGGTGTCACGATGTTGGACGAATCGATGGCCGAGTCTCCGGTCGCGCACTCGGATGTGGCCATAGGGGCCTGCGAGACCATGCTGATGGAGGCATTCATACTCGGAAAACCCGCCGTGAGCGCCATTTACTGGGAGCAATCGAAACCAGTCCTAGAGCTCCACAAGTACATCCCCCACTCGGTCAACCCTGAAGAGATAGCCGAGTACACCCAAAGATTCCTTGAGAATGGCCAGTCAAACGAGTTTAGAGAGAAGGCATCCCTTATAGTGCAGAACATGGATAATCCCGTTCAGCTGATGATTGACGAGATCAGGAGGCTGAACCAGAAGAAGAGGGAGCTAACCATGAAGAGGAGGTCGAAGATGGAGATTTACATTGATATTATCCAGGCCTCATCCCTGCAGCCTCTTAGGCCGACACACATGATGAAGGCGGCGAACATATCCTACAACGAGCTCAGGAGCATCGTTGAGGCGCTCCAGGCCAAGGGGTTGATTAGCGAGGAGAACACGCTGGGAGGAAAGTACTATCGGGCCACAAATGAGGGCCTGAAAGTCCTCCAGGAATATAGAACGGTTCACTCCCGGCTCTTCGAGAGTTAAGACGCTGAATTTAGAAGAAGGGTGTGCAGTTCGGCCCCGCGCCGCTGTGGGCTAGGAGCCTGGTCGTTTGGCACCCCCCACACACCCTCGTACGTCAAAACGGCACAATTCTCAATAAAAGCCTTATGAACCAGAAACCTATCGATATGAGTATGTGCTCCATGTTTGATGGAGCCCAGATTCATTCTGATGTGTTCAAGCCTCCACATTTTCGGTCTTTTCACGTAATTCTCAGCGATTCGAAGGCCTCTTCAGAGTGTCACTGAGGATCAAGCGAGGCGCCAAGCGCGCCGCCCTAGGCCTGGTCGGGTCGAGGGGAAGCGCAGAACCTGATGTCCTTAGCACTTCAATCCTCCGTATGATGAAGATAGGCCTCGAGTCGGGGCTTGAGAGACGCTACGAGGGAGGGGCCAGAGCGGGGGCCTGCATCAGCGTCGATTTCGACGTTACCTCGGCCGAGAGGTACCCGTGGAATCACGACGGAACCGCGGCACTTCTCGCCCTGTCTGAGAAGCATGGGATACCACTCACTTGGGCAATCTGCGGCAGGACGGCAGACGAAGATCGGACGGCATACCAATCCATCCTGAAGTCATCGGTAGCGCAAGAGATAGGAGTGCACACCTATTCGCACATCTATGCCGATGCTACTCCCGAGGAGGATTACGGGCGGGACATCGCAAGGTGCATCGATGTCCTGGGACTGTCGTCCCCTCCGACCTCCTTCGTCTTCCCCAAGAACAGAGAAGGGCACTTCGGCCTGCTCCGGCGAATGGGGTTCAGGTCATTCAGAGGTGCGGATAGAGTGATTGGAGCACCCGTTGTCAAGGAGGGGCTCTGGAACGTCAGGCCTGTTTACTACGTGGACCAAAAATCCCTTAACGCTTTTCCGCTGATAAGGAAGTTTGTAGACGCGTGCATAGCCAGGTCCGCGGTCTTCCATCTATGGACGCATCCTTGGAGCCTAGCGATAGACGGGAAGGTCGACAGGATGGCATCAGAGGTGATGGGGCCTGTCTTCTCGTACCTCGCGGAGAAGAGAGGTACCGGAGTACTGTCGGTCACAACAATGGGCGGGCTGTCCTCCTTCTTGGGGAACGCATCTTGAAGATAGCACAGGTCAACGTCTACTTCCAGCCCTTCATGGTAGGCGGGGCGGAATGGTACGTCTACAACATCTCCAGAGAGCTTGTGAAGCGCGGACACGAGGTCCACGTGTTCACGGCCGCCGAATACGACGGCACCAGGGCGCCGGAGTCGGAAAGTATCGACGGGATAGTCGTGCATCGGCTCCCTTTGAAGATTGACTGGAGCTACAGGATGAAGGTTTGGAGCGGGCTAAAAGAAGCGCTGTCCGCCCAAGGGTTCGACTTGATCCACACCTACGACTACGCCCAGCCCCACAGCGCCGTGGCGATCAGAGCAGGCGAAAGAACAGGGACGAAGACATTCTTGACTGTCTTCGACGTGCACTCGATGATCCCCAGGGTGTGGTACAAGCAGGTCCCGATGAAGATCATTGAGGGGTACCTAGCGAGGAGGACCCTCCCGGAAGCCTCGATGGTCCTCGTCCGCGCGCCTAACCTTGTCAGTCCAATCCTCGAAATGGGAGGGAAGGAGGAGAGGATCAGAGTCACATCGTCTGGGGTTAGAGACGAGTCGTTGGGAGAGTTCGATCCAAGAGGCTTCAGGACAAGGCACGGGATTGACGAGGGCTCACCGGTGGTACTCTTTGTGGGGAGGCTCAACCCCTTGAAGGGGCCACAATATCTCGTCGAGGCGGCCCCGAAGATACTGGAGAGTTTTCCCGATGCCCGATTCGTGATGGTGGGACCTGACCAGTCTGGCTACGCAGAAGTGCTGAAATCACAGGTGAGTAAGCTGGGGCTGACGTCCAAGTTCCTCTTCCTTGGCCCGATCTACGACTTCACCGAGAAGATGTCTGCCTACTCCTCATGCGATGTTTTTGTCCTCCCGACCTCTTACGAAGGGACGAGCCAGTCGATCTTTGAGGCAATGGCCCAG
>CAZHNH010000048.1:0-6385 GCA_964533695.1 uncultured Nitrosopumilales archaeon
GGGGAGCAATGCATGCTTGATTCGTGTACAGTTCAGAGCTTATGAATAGGGTCGGGCGGTCCGGTGATGATGGATGGGCCGGGGTGGCAGAGTGGTTAATGCGCGGGCCTTGAGTCATTGTTCGATAGAAAGCCCGTGACCTTCGGGTCTCGTGGGTTCGAATCCTACCCCCGGCGCCACACTGCTTTCCGTCTAGAACCTCGCCAGTGCATGGATTTGATCAGACTTTTCAGCCAGAGAACCCCCATCGCCTCCAAGGAAGTGTCTATTCCCCTCTTGCCATCGGATTCCACGGGTTTCAGTGCAGCCTCGACCTTGGGGCCAAGGCTCCCGGATGGAAACAGTTCGGGTCTGACTGATAAAAGGACCTCAGCGCTCGTATCCGTCTCTTCAAAAACGAGGGCTGTTAGTCTATTAAGAGGGTGACGTGTGCTTGTTCATACGAACTCCATGAAGACTATCAAGGAACTCGCCGCGGCTTACAGGAACAAATCAGCCTCTCCGATCTCTGTTCTGGACGAAATGCTCCATCGGATTGACGAACTGAATCCAATCATCAATTGCTACATAAGCGTCCTCAGGGATTCTGCTCGTTCCGATGCAGAACAGTCCGAAGCAAGATTCAACAAAGGTGTCCCCTTGGGACCCCTAGATGGCGTCCCGATCGCCGTAAAAGACATCTTCTATATCCGCGGCGTGAGATGCACGGCGGGCTCGAAGATTCTGGCGGACAACATTGCGCCATACGACGCGAGCGCGGTCCACAGGCTCAAGGCCGCTGGCGCTGTCATTTTGGGTACAACCAACCTCCATGAATTCGCTGCTGGGGTCACAAACGACAACCCGCACTTCGGTCCTTGCCATAACCCCTGGGACAGGACCAGAGTGTCTGGGGGGTCTAGTGGAGGATCCGCCGCAGCAGTCGCTGGAGGCATGGCGGCCGGGGCTCTCGGTACAGACACAGCAGGGTCCGTTAGAATACCCGGCGCGCTGTGCGGAGTAGTTGGCCTTAAACCGACATACGGCCGGATAAGCAGGCTCGGGGTCATCCCACTTGCGTCCTCGTTTGACACGGTAGGAACACTCACCTCATGCGCTTGGGACGCGGCCGCGATTCTTCAGGCTACTGCTGGGCATTCTAAGGAGGACTTGACGGCATCGGCTACCGACGTTCCTGACTACACCACGGAGATTAGGGCTTCGTTCGAAGGTGCAAGGGTCGGAGTCCCCAAAATCTACTTCCACGACCCCATCGACCCCTCTGTGGAGGGAGTCTTCCAGAGTTTCATACGAAAGATGGAATCTGCCGGCTGCAAGGTTCGTGAAGCTGACTTCGACGGCATCTCCGAGGTCTACGCTTGTTGGCTGCCAATTAGACGCGCTGAAGCTACGGCATTCCATCTACGCTGGCTAGAGAATTGCCCAAGTCTTTACGGCGAAGACGTCCGCAAGAGTCTGGAACTCGGGCGGCAAGTGACGGCGGTTGAGTTCGTCAATGCGCAGAACTCGAGGCCGCTACTGATGGAGAGGTTTGCTTCGTCCATGAAAGACTTCGACGCGATGGCTGTACCAACGACACCGATTACCGCACCGCTTCTAGGCCAGACTTCAGCCGAGGTAGGAGGCAGCAAACTGGAGGTGTATGCCGCTCTGAACAGGCTCACACTCGCGTTCAACGTCGTAGGTTTTCCTGCTCTCACGATTCCCGCCGGATTCTCCGGTGGGTTACCAGTGGGGGTTCAGCTCATCTCAAGGCCCTTCGAAGAATCCATACTGCTGAGACTGGCTTGTTGGTTGGAAGAGAGGAATGGTCCCAATCCCGCGGCACCCCTGTCGGCCTGAAGTGAACCTTTGCGAGGCATTAATAATCGGTCAGCTCGAGAGGAGGTGGGAGGACTAGTTCGATCGTGAGGTTAGGCTGGGGGATAGGGACGATAGTCGCGATACTTGTTTCCGCCGCTGTCTATTCGTTCGGCCTTGTAGACGTGAAGGACACCGTATCACTTGTGCTACTCCTTGAAGGGTTGTGGACGATAGTCTGCGCAGTCGTTGTGGTTGACAGAAAGGATGGGTGGTACTACGCGGGATGGGGCGTCGTCCTCGCCTTCCTGTCTTCGTTTGCGTTTCTCCCCGCTGGATACACCATTGGGCTGGTCCTTATTTCGATAGTTATGCTGATCTTGCTTTATGTGTACATGGGTGGGCGCAGTAAGATCCTTGCTGCAACGAAGGTCACCCCTGCATCGGCTGGCGAATCTCCGGCAGCCACCTGACAGGAACATTCAGAGGCTTCTGAGAGTTACATTCCTACACTTTATTCCAGAAGTAGTGCGAGTGGAAGTGCAGCCTCGCGACAGCCATGAAAATGTGCTAGACCGTCAGTTCGAAGTTAGAAAGCACCGGCTCACCGAGCCTTATCGTCCATTTCGTTCTCCCCGGAAACTCCTTCCCTTCGTAGGGGGACCACCCGCACTTACTGCGAATAGAGGTCTCCTTCACAACCTCCGGCGAGCTCATATCAACTATTGAAAGGTCCGCCCTCATGCCGGTCGCTATCCGCCCCCTGTCTTCGAGGCCTAAGAATGATGCTGGGTTCGAGGATGCGACTCGCGCAATCACGGAAGGGTCGATCCCAACTTCTTTCACCAGCCATGATACGACGTGCCCAAAGTCGTCAAGCCCCGGGACTCCGCTGAGGCCTTCCTTGAGTTTCTCCTCGCGGAGGTGAGGTGCGTGGTCAGTCACCAAAAATGTCACTGTTCCGTCACCTAGTCCCTTCACCAGCGCCGCCCTGTCACTCTCCTGTCTGAGCGGGGGGTTCATTCTGAGGAGCCTGTTCTGCAGCATCGCGCTGCGCTCGAAGTACAGGTGATGAAGAGCCGCTTCGCAATCCATTCTGAGACCTTGTGCCCTCGCCGTGCGGACGATTGCTAGAGTTCCTTCAGCCGAGGCATGGCAGACGTTCGCTCTCAAAGCCGTGTAACCTCCGAGTGCAGCCTGAACTCTCGTTACCGACTTCACTTCCGCTGTCGGCGGCCTGAGGTCGCTGTACGCATCTGGCCTCAATCCGTCATTCAGAGTTCGAGCCCGTTCGTCTATGATTCCCTGGTCTTCGCAATGAAGGCTGACGACTTTCTTCGCCGTCTTCGCAATCAGGCTGAAAGCCGTTTCCAGTAGATCGGTTGGGAAGGTCAGATTTCCAGTGGTCTTTGCAAGGTAAAACTTGTATCCAGCAACGAGGCTTGCGACCTTCTCTATCTCCCGCAGGTCATCTTTGGAAACCCCGGCGTAGAGTTTGACATCAACCTTGGCCTTCTTTGCGACGAGTTCCAGCTTTTCGCGGATTGCCTTGATACCCACTGTTGGAGTGGGGTTGTTCGGCATGTCTGCCACCGTGGTTACTCCGCCATGTATGGCTGCCTCGCTCCCCGTTCTGAAATCCTCCTTCCTCTCCCACCCGGGCTCGCGCATGTGGACGTGAATGTCGATGAAGCCCGGAAAGATCAGCGCTCTCTCTTCCTCGATTCTTCTTGCCCCAACTAAACCCTGCTTCTTCAATTCCGCGACTCTTCCTCCGCTAATGCCGACTTCCATCTGAGTTATTCCGGAGAGGCCCACGACCTTTCCTACGACCACTAGGTCGTGCTCCAATCGCGCTACGACCTTACATGGTCAGGGACATTGTCGAACTCAAGCAGTGAGTCACAGTACGCACACTGCAGCATCCGGTCGCGTTTCAACGTCATGAACTTCGAGACGACCGGTTCCCTTTCCGCATTGGTTATGCACTGAACCTCGGCGCACCTAATCCTTCCCTCGATTGTGTCGGGTACCTTCGGGTGGTACTTGGAGACCTTCCAGTCATTGACATAGTTGACGGTAATGGTCGGGAAGACCAGTGATAGAATATCTGCATCCTTCTCGTCGACCTGCCACCTATCGATCTTCACGATATCCTTCCTCCCGCGGCTCTTGCTGCTGACGTTCTGGAGGATCGCCACGGAGATGTCTGCCTGCAACTTGGCCAGCCGATCGAGCCTGAGGACTCTTGCCACCGTCTCTGCCTTCCAGTCGGGAATGTGATCTATGACTGTCCCCTCCTCTATCTTCCGGACAAGCATCCTCTCCTCAGTGTGCCCCTCCTCCATCTAGCTTCCGCCACCTCCGAGTACTAGATTCAGCAGGACCATTCTAAGAGGAAGGCCTGCGGCGGCCTGAACAAAGTAGTCCGCGTAGTTAGTGGCATCCAACTCTGCGGCTAGCTCGTCCACTCTGGGAAGCGGATGCAAGACTCTGAGAGTTGGCTTCGCCTCTTTCAACGCAGCGAGGTTTACCTGGTAGAGTCCCTTCACCTTCTCGAACTCTGTCGGGTCAGGGATTCTTTCTTTTTGAATGCGAGTGACGTACAACACGTCGAGGTTTCCTACGACGTTTCTTAAGTCCCTCTCGGACTTCGACACAATCCCCCGCTGTTTCAGAAAGTGCTGGACTTCGGGCCGCATTTGGAGAGCGTCTGGGGCGATGAACGTCATCTCGACCTCATAATTGGATAGACTGTAGGCGAGGGATGAGGCCGTCCTACCGTACTTCAGGTCCCCCAGAATTCCTACTTTCAGCCCGTCCAACCTACCGAAGGCTTTTCTTATGGCGAAGAGATCAATCATCGCTTGGGTGGGGTGCTCTCGGCTTCCATCGCCAGCATTGATCACCGGTCTGTCGGTCGTCTCTGCGGCGAACGTGGCTGCCCCTGGTTTCGGGTGCCGAATCACGAAGCAGTCTGCACCGTAGCCCTCGAACATTCGAATCGTATCATGAAGCGTTTCTCCCTTCGAGACTGACGAACCCGCTGGGCTTGCGAAACCTGTCACCTGCATTCCTAAAGTCGATGCGGCAATTTGGAAGCTCGAGTGAGTTCTTGTCGAAGGTTCAAAGAAGAGCAGGGCGGCGAGACGCCCCTTTAGCGCTCCATCAAGGCTGTGCGAGCTCTTTTCCAGGTCCTCCACTTTTTGGAATAAATGCTCGAGCTGGTCTCGTTTGAAATCCCGTATGCTGACAATGTCTCTCCCCAGGAAGTCGCTGTCCTTCCCCATCTGGGGCAACCACCTGTCGAGGGAGTCTATTGACCTTTCGTGTCGGCAGTGGGAGTCCATCCTTCTGGCTCGGATTAAGTTTGGTGGGAGCCCAACACTTGGTCTGATGCTAATGCTGATTCAGGACGCAGGAAAACCTATTTCGTGGGGAGCGCATATACATACTTCAGCGCGGCGGCCCCGGATGTATTCTTGATGTTATGAGCCGTGTGTGCAGGAACGACAACAACACAAGGCGCCTCGATTTTCTGCGCACGTCCTTCAGTGAATACCTCCCCATTCCCTTCCACTACCACAATTAGCTCCTCCTCGCCTTCGGTCGAGTGCTCCCCTACCTCCCTGCCCGGTCCCAGCACGACATAGCCCGCATGGACCTGTGCGCTTTCAGAGCGAGAGACAACCGTTTCGGATTTCTCAAGGCGTTTGATGAAGAGGCCCATGTCCGAGGCGCCGCCCGACGAGATAATAACGTTGAGAAGACCGCCGTCAACTAAGAGCTAATGGGGAGACGAGTCCGCGGCTTGAAGCGGCTTGAAGTGGAGCGCAAACGCAGAGGGCAAGAGGCACTGCCCGAACTGATGGGCGTCCTTCTGAGTGTAGCCGTGGGTAAGTGAGGAACTACAACTAAGGGCGCCGCGCGCTCGCTCTAACACTTAGTCCCACCACCAGGGGCACGGAATAGGGCAGAATCCAACCTCTAAATCCTTAAATCCCCAACCGGCGAGCTTTTTTTTCTTAGAGTGTACGGGCCGAAAAGCGACGCACTGCTTCTTCTGGAGGACGGTTCAATTTTCTTCGGGACCGGATTTGGCGCAGAGTTGAACTCCCCCGGCGAAGTCGTGTTCAACACAGGGATGGTCGGTTACCCGGAGTCGATGACCGATCCTTCGTACGCTGGGCAGATTCTTTGTTTCACTTATCCTCTCATTGGAAACTACGGAGTGGCAGACTACGCAGATCTAGACGACTATGGTCTTCCAAGATTTTTCGAGTCGAACTCCATCAAGGTGAGAGGAATCGTCGTGCAGGAGTCGTGCGCTCGTCCCTCACACTGGGCATCCAAGAGGACCCTTGGAAGCTGGATGGAGGGCGAAGGTATCCCGGGAATCGAAGGAGTGGATACCCGAGCCTTGGTTACCAAGCTTAGGGAGAAAGGAGTCATGATGGGGATTCTTGCGAACGGAAAGGATGCCTACGACACAACCCTACTGCGTGAGTCGCTCACTCGAGCTGAGAGATATGCCTCCCTCGATTTCGTCAGGGAGGTCAGTGTAAAGGG
The DNA here is from genome assembly GCA_964533695.1 of uncultured Nitrosopumilales archaeon. GTDB lineage: Archaea > Thermoproteota > Nitrososphaeria > Nitrososphaerales > Gagatemarchaeaceae > UBA183. The sequence goes on from CAZHNH010000048.1 coordinate 6,370, forward strand.
ACCTGTAGTCTATGGA
>CAZHNH010000049.1:0-2427 GCA_964533695.1 uncultured Nitrosopumilales archaeon
CATTGGGTGACCGTCCGGCCGAAAGGTTCGAGCGTCGTGATTCACCTGTGCGAGGAATGTGAGGAATGGGAGGGCGACAAGCCTGGAGGCAATACTGGGATCGGATTCATCACCGCTGACAAGAAGAAGACCTACGAGGAGCTGAAGGCGAAGGGTGTCAGGTTCAAGAAGGATCTCACAACCGAGTGGTTTGGAACCTACGCGATTTTCATGGACCCCGACGGGAATGAATTCTGGATGTGAGAGATGCGGCCGCTGATATCGCTACGGATTCATCTCTGAATCTGCTTAAATAATGAAAGCTGCGGAACCCACGCGATTGGCTCCAGCTGCTCTGATAACGTTTCTGGCCTATGCGCACATACTTTCGGCGATGTGCTGGCTCGGCGGCGGGATTCTAACGGGATTCGTACTCTCGCCAAGTCTTCAATTGTTGACACCGCCGGCGAGGCTCGAGTTTAGCGCGAAGATCCTCCCTAAGATCATAAGATTCGTGCAGGTCGCAGCAGGATCGACGTTATTGTTCGGGCTCCTCTTGCTTTACACCTACTACGATGGGAACTTCACATTCCTCCACACCACGACTCAGGGGTATGAACTCTCAGCAGGCATCCTACTTGCGGTGGTCGTCACAGTCATAGCGTTTGCTGTCACCATTCCCGCCTTCAAGGCGATTTCAAGGATCTCGAACAGCCTCCTCCAGGGTGGTCAGCAGCCGCCCCCTCCCGAACTCGCGAAATACGGGAAACGGGCAATGGTCGCTTCAATACTCAGTCTTGTGATTCTTCTAGTCGTTCTCGCCATGATGGTCTCGGTAGGTTTCCCATTCTAGCAGCTGAAAGGCTCTCTTGCGACTACCAACATAGCGACCGATCAGGCGCTTCGATCTTTGGTCTTAATCGGAGAAATGCCTCGTGGAGCCACTTGGCTGATTCTCTCTTGGACCTGCGCCTGTTAGCCCCGAGGCCACGGCAGTCCAAGCCGCCGAGACGTTCACTGGGTCGTAGCCTCCCCCTCCCATCGCCAGGAGACGACCGCCGCAAACGTCGTGCGCCAGCTCGTGAAGTCTCTCCGTGGCATAGGCGTGGGCAGCCGGTGTATACATCAGCTGTGCTATAGGATCTCCCGCGAGACAGTCAGCGCCGCATTGGAACAGAATGAACTCGGGTTTGAAGCTCTTGACAAACTCTTCGACCCTGTCGAAGGCGTGTCTGAACTCTTGGTCGCCCGCTCTGGGTGGCATCGGGATGTTTAGCTTCGTCCCTTCGGCCTTCCCACTTCCAGATTCCAAAGCGCTTCCCGTTCCCGGATAGAGAAACCGCCCATCTTCGTGTATGTCTCCTATGATCACTCTGGGCTCAGACTCGAACGCGTAGAAGACGCCGTCACCATGATGGGCGTCAATGTCTACGTAGGCAATACGACCTCTCTCCTGCTGGAGGAGGCGACAGACAGCGATTGCCGCGTCGTTGAACACGCAGAAGCCTCCGGCTCTGTCGCTGCGCGCGTGGTGCAAGCCTCCGACCGGGTTGAAGAAGTGGTCGAACTCCCCCTTTGAGATCAGGTCGAGCCCGGCGAGTGTCCCTCCCACGGAGAACAGGGACGCCTCGAAAACCCCCTTGAACGACGGAGTATCCCCGTAGTCGAGGTATCCCGACCCTACCTTCGACGATGTCTTGACAAAATCGACATAGTATTTTGTGTGAAACAGCAGAGCGTCCTCTTCCTTCGCCAGTCTCGGCGCCACGATCGTCACTCCGCCGCCATCAACACCCTTCGATTTGGCAAGATCCTGGATTGAGGACTCAAACACCCTGAACCTTTCTTTGTTCATCGGGTGTCCGTGGGGAAACGCATACAACTCAGACTCTGGCCCGAACGAAACACCGACGCTGCAGTGCCTTTGTCTTGCCATCGGTCGGCGCCTCCCTCCCCCCTGCTACAGATTAGCGTTCGGGTAGTTTGCCTGAAAGGGGCGGCTCCAAAGGCCCAATGTGTGGTCTGGCTTCTCCTTGCTATTGGTCCACTCTACGTCCTCTTTCCGCTACGAGCTTGCCGCGCTTGAAGACCTTCTCAGCCAGGTTGATTCCGTAGTGGTAGGCGAAGTGCCTGTGGTTCGGGGCGTCGAAGACGGCTATGTCTGCCTGCTTCCCTTCTTCGAGGCTTCCGATTTCTCTCGCGAGCTGCAGCGAGTGCGCGGCGTTTATGGTTGAAGCAACCAGCGCCTCCTCAGAGGTCATTTTCATCTGGAGCACGGCGATTGTCATCATCATTTGCATTGACTCGCACATGTCCGCCGCGCTCAGATCTGTCCCAAGTGCGACGGGGAGCCCCGCTTCGATGATCTCTCTGGCTTTGGCGTAAGTTCCCAAATAGCAAAAGGGTGTCGTTGGCAGGAACGTTCCCATCGTCCCCTTCTTCACTAAC
>CAZHNH010000050.1:0-7279 GCA_964533695.1 uncultured Nitrosopumilales archaeon
TCAGACACGAAGACCGTCGTGGTGGACAGAAAGATATCCATAACTCCAATCACCCTTCGAATGACAAAGGATGACTTATCAGATCTGTCTCCATTGATAAGGAACGTCAAGAAGAGTGTCGGCCGCGCCTTCCGGCCAAGCTAATTCAGATTTGCACGAGGCCTGAAAAGTCACTTTACGCTATCAAAGTCCGCGCATCAGGGCTTCCTAGGAACCGGCCGAGGCTTGACGCTTCTTCTCGCAGCTTTGAAGTGACGCTTGCGGAGAGCTTTGAGAACGTCTTGACCCGGACTTCGAGGCCTCCTTTTGACTGAGCATGGGACCAGGTTCCTAGGGCTCGGCCATCCACTAGAAGCACAGGTGAGACCCATCCTTGCGGTCGATAGACCTTTTTCCTGTTCTTTTCATCGACAACACTCTGATGGGATTTGTGCCCTAGAAGAAACGAGTCGAAGAACGGCAGCAACCTTACTACATGTTCATCGACTCTTGCCGCCTTCAATCTTGGAAGATCTGATTGAAGCACTTCCGCCTTCCATCCTTCAACATCGACCTGTTCCATTTTCTCGGCCCCACCTGACCATATCGGTTTGGCATCCCTGATGTACAGGCCCATCCATAGGGCGAAGTCCGCTAACGTTGCTGGGCCGTATGCCCTGAGGTACTTGAGAAGCAGCTCCTCTTCAGCTTGTTCTTGAGTGATGTCTTTCCAGTGCGGCAGCCATTCGTCCGCGCGGACGTAGGTCGATTCGTTTCCAACATTCGGTCCTGAACAAATCGCATGGATTTCCCCAATGACGTGCAGGAGGAAGCCGACCGAGAAAGACGCGCCACCGACCTCAACAAAAGGGACTGTTCTCTTGTCTCCCCAGCCGCCCCCTGCTTGGGATTTCATCCTGTGTCCCTGTGCCTTTAGGAGACGGGCAATGTCACCGCGTGAACGCGGCTCTTCCAGGATTTCTGCGAGGTCGGCTAGCAACTTGTCGAACCGTTCCTTGGAATTGACGCGACTGAGAGCCCAGTTGAGGTTGTAATCAGATCGCCTGGCAGTTCCTCTTGCAAAGACTGCAAACTCGTCCGATGGCAGGAGAAACATAGTCCTTCTCATACACCATGCCCTCACCAGAGTCCTATCCTTCCACAACGCCGCGTCGACAGCTTCAATCTTGGGCACGCTGGTTCGCGCCCAGAGTGAAATCTCGGCAGCCGAGAGCACCTGCGCCTGCGCCCCCATCATGTCACCAGCAACAGAACCCATGGCGGCGGCAGGGGCCCTCTCGGACAGATGATGTCGGGAAAGTCTGAAGGCTGTAACTTGGTTCCAGGATACTCGGATATTGCTTCCCTAAGGTCGGGTGCGGCCTCTCCTTAGGTATAAGAGTGATCTGCCAATTGAGATTTTCTCGGCACCAATTCGTCCGAGAAGACAGGTATATCGTCCGTTTCGCCGTTTGACAGATGGCAGCCGATGTGTCTGAGACTGACATCCTGATTAAGAATCATAGGCCTGGTCTTACAATAAGCTCTGTCTCAAAACAGTCCTGGCTTGGCCTTTAGTGAGGAAGGTTCCAACTTCGGTCAGGAAACGAAGCACCGATTAGTAGAGGATTTCGCCACTGCATACCTTAATGGGTCGATGAAGCCAGACCTCGCGGAGAGGAATCCGACCGACCGGCGTGCCATAGAGTATCTGATGGATGGTCCGGAGTTCGGTAGGCTCAACAGGCGGGATGTCTGGTCTTACTCCAATGCACCTGGGACCGGGTACCAATATAGAGTCACCTACAAAGACAAGAGGTTCTCCGACCTCGAGGACCTACTGGGCAAATATTCAGGGGGTGTAGGAGTTGATCGAGACGACATGCCCGGAGTTGAGCAAAACCTCTACGAGCTGATCCTGGTGTTGATCAAGGAGGGGAGGCTACCGAAGGGCTTCAAGATTCAGCCAACCAAGGACCCCAGGCTTGACAAGGTAATCGCTGAATTGGAACAATTGAGACACTTGTTAAAGGAAGTCGACGAGAGGGTGAGGCGACTAGAACACCAAATCGAGGTCAAGGAAAACGCACCCCTGCTCGCGCGATCGGACTCTCTCTCCTTAGAGCCCGTTGCTTGACAGATTCATCCCGGGAATCGAGTTTCCATCCGCCGGGTTTCATGAGAATATCTGTTGCAACTCTGAAGGAAAGCATACCAAATCACTCCTAGAGGCAGCATGGCATTTGCACACGTCGAAAATGAGATTGTCGACAGGGAATTCGGGGTTTACAAGTCGGTTTTCTATAGGGGAACTTCCACATACGCATCGCGTACGGTATAGTACGACTCAGACCACATTGACCCATACTTGGTCCTGAACTTGTCAAGAATCTTGTCCACTTCAACCTGGTCTCTGGCAAGCGTTGCTCTCAAACTGGCCGAGGTCCCTCCTACGCCGAGCTCGATCTGAGAGTTCCTCCCCAAGTTCTTGAACCAATTATTGTGGGAGCCTTTCGTCGGGACAAGTATCACTTTCTTGTCGTCCTGCAGAATGAACCAGACTGGCGTTGTGAATCTCTTTTTCGACTTTCGCCCCGTCACCGTTATCTCCACTTCGTTTGACTGTCTCAGTTTGTCGAGCAGGTCTCCGCGCAATCGTCCGCTCAATTCTATATCTTAAGACTCTCTGCAATTTAATGGTATGGCATCACTGATGCATTCCATCGTGGAACCACTTCACGAGCGAGACCTCGTTTGTGTTGCCTCTCTTCTCCGCGACCACGATCCCCCTTTCGGATAGCGCGGCTATGACCCTATGTGTTTTCAGGCGTGACAGGCCGGCCTCCTTCGTTATGAACTTCTGGAGGTAGGTCCCGCCATGAGCGTCGAGCACGACAACTACTTTCCGTTCCTCTGGCTTCAATGTCCTGAGGACAACGGACACAGCGTCCTTCTCGTTCCCAGTTCCTCCGACAACGTAATTCTTCATCTCGGGGAGCACCAAGAAATAGATGACTCCCACCACGCAGGCTAGCAACGTAAAGAGGAAGAGCAATGTTGACAGAGGGATGAGGATCGCTAGGTTCGGTGAGAAGCCCCCAGTAAGTAGTTCCCCCAACACACTCAACGGAGACTCGTTCGGCGCCACACTCAGGGCGAGAATGAACATGGAGACCGCAAGGCCGGCCGAGGCGGTCAGGAGCATCAACAACAAGACCTTGAGCTTCTCCATCCCTCTTGCCATCTCCTAGGTCGAAGTTAATCCCTGTCCCATGCCGCTTCGGGGCCCTAGACAGGAGGTGGTTTCCACCTTAGGACGAGGATCCCGCCCAATATGCCCATAATGGCACCTACGACGAAGCCTCCCAGGCCGACAAAACTCAGCACGGAGAAGACAAGGATCAGAATCCCCCACGTTCTCCGCTGTCCTACCTTGGCGAGGATCATTGTCGCTGAAGTCAACACGACCGCTCCACATACAAGCCCGAAGGATCCCATCACTGCCAGCACGCCGGAAATGAGGCTATGCAGATCAGAGGTGTTGATTCCCTGAGGCACCGTCACGTTACTCAGGTCCAAGTGAGGTATGACATAGGCCGAGACTCCGATGAATATCACGCCTCCTAGGATAATGATCATGCCGCCCACAAGGGCAAGAATGGAGGCACTCTTGGGGTAAGATGACCCCATATCCCCAGTTGGATTTGCTGACATGGGCGGTGTATGAGGGGGCGGGTGTAAATTGATTCGCTGAAACGAAAGTGATACCGCCATTCGCGCGCAAGACGTTTCAGGCACAGAGGTGTCGTCATCAGCTTGCCCGTCAAGATCCAGCAGGAGGAGGGGGGAAGTAAATCCGACCGCCAGGATTCTCCACCAAAGGTTGCGGCACGCGCTTGTGTCTTATGCCGCATCTCTTGATGTGCCGACTGTATTTCTTATCGCTGACCAGCCTTCCACATATGGGACAGACGGGCAAGGCCAAGAGTGCCTACCCGATTCTGTTACGTCTTTCTGAGGAGGTGCTCGAAAGGATTACCGCCATCGCACTACCAAGATCAAAATGGGGGGGCCTTGGAAAACGGCCCTTCTCACTTAGTTGGACCGTAACCAAGGCAACTTTCCTTGCCCTTGCTTACGCGGTAGTGGGTTTCCACTTTAGGACCAGTGCACCGCCGACGATTCCGAGAACTGCTCCAACCAGAAAGCCGCCCAATCCGACCAGGCTCAGAACAGAGAAGACAAGGACGAGTACGCTCCAAGTCCTCCGCTGCCCCGTTCCCGTCAGCAGCATCACGGAAGATACGAGGACTATGATGCCACACACAAGCCCGAAAGCCCCGATCATTCCGACGAAGCCGGAGACGAGGCCTGGGATGCTGGAAGCGGGAAGGCTGGGTGGAGTCGTGATGTTGCCGTAGTTGAGATTCGGTAGGATGAGAGCCGAGACGGCAACGAGCATTACTCCGGTGAGCGTCATGATGATGCCGCCTGCGAGTGCCAGGATGGAAGCAGTTCTAGGGTACATAGGTGCCATGTTTTGAGTCATTTTCTTCAAACCTCCGAAGTGGGTATAGGGGCGGCGGGAGAAGTAGGTTTTCTGAAACAATCCCGGTTCGCTTTGGTCCCTTCCTTCGGAGGTGGGTGAAACGATAGTGATACGCTCCCGTCCTACGCCTGACAGACGTCAGCCGTGCAGGTACCACTGGACCTACTTCCTGGAACCATTCAATGTCAGCCTTTGCTATCCTCTTATGCTCCAATCATACACCTCCAACCATGCAGAAAGTCATCGACTGGCTTCTCGAGCTTTCGCAACCCTCAATCCGCTATCTGGCGATGAGAGATCTCCTCGAAGGGACGAGCCGTCATGACCTTGAGGAGGTAAGGCGTGGGATTGCCACCAAGGGGTGGGTCGCCGACATCCTCTCTGCCCAGATGCCGGGCGGATACTGGGTAGACGGAGAGAAGCTCTACCGCCCGAAGTACGTCTCCACCAACTGGATGCTGCTCACCCTATCCGACCTGGGCATGACAAAGGATGACCCGAGGATTGCGAGGGCTTGTTCCCTTTGGATGGATCGATTCTACAAGGCCGACGGAGGTTTCAATGTCGACGGACGCGCGAGAAAAGGCGAGCACTGCCTGACGGGCAACACTGCAAGGGCCCTTGTCAAGTTCGGTTATGTCGATGAGCCTAGAGTAAAGAGTGCCTTCGAGTGGCTTGTAAAGACCCAGAAGGAGAACGGGGGATGGCACTGTTGGGGGAGCAGCGGTTCCATCGACGCCTGGGAGGGTCTAAGCGCCTTCTCGGTCTACCCCAGAGACAAGTGGACCAGGAGCATGAAGAACGCAGTCGAGCGAGGCTGCGAGTTCTACTTGGCGAGGGAGCTCTCCAAACAGGGGGCCCACTACGATCCGTGGTTCCGATTCCACTTCCCTTACCATTACTACTACGACCTCCTCGTTGGACTCGACTTCATAACGGCCTTGGGATACGCCGACGACAAAAGGTTGGGGCTCGCTGTCTCCCACCTCAAGGAGAAGAGGAGGAGAGACGGGCGCTGGAACCTCGATGCTGTTCACCCTGATCTGGAGAACGGCGGAGTGTGGCCGCAGTGGTGGGCAAAGCACAAGAACAGGTTCCACCCCTTTGCCTTGGAAAGGGTCGGACGCCCGAGCAAGATGATCACCCTCAGGGCCTTGATAGTACTGAAGAGGCTAACCTCTGAAGTTCCTTCAACCCTTAACTAACGCAGCTCTCAAAGTGGATTGCTTGCCCGAACTCATCATCAAATTCGCATGCGGACGTGCGGACAACCGCGCCGAAGAGTTTCAGCGCCACCTGGTCAGTCGGAAGATTGTTTCAGCCGAAGTTGGACATGAAGTACGTGGAAGCGAGGTCTGGCTGAACTTCCCGTCACTCCAGAATGACTCCATCAAACGGATAGAAGAAGAAGCGAGGCATTGGTGCCTTGACAGAGGATTGGGCCTGATGCAGAGCTCGGACGAATCTGGGCGCACGAAGCCAGTGGTCCTGATGATTGGAGACCTCGCCCAAATGGTAGACTGACTGACCACACACTGAAACCGCCTACAGAATAGCAGATGCGGACGAAGGCGACATCCAGCTCAAAGGGATCGAAGAAGCAAGGCATCTCTATTCTGTGCAAAGCACGGCAGCGTAGAGAGCCTACTCCGAATTTTTGAGCGGAGCTGAGCCATCTAGGGAACGAAAGCCTGCATAAGTTGTGTTAGGCAATCCGCCCGTCCTTTACGATGGTCTTCCCGCCAGCTCTGACCGTCGCGCCTTCGATGGTGCCTACATAAGTGAAGTTTGCCTTGTTATTCCCTCCGAGGAACTCGTTTCCACCGAATCCGATGGAAACTGCACCGTACGCTACGTTGTTGTTCAAGTAGCCGACTTTCGCCTTTGGGTTGAAGCCAATCCCGAAGTACGCTATTCTGTCCTTTTCTCCCGAGCCACTCGTGTACTCCTTCTTCAACCGGGCGATGCTGGCCCCTCCGGAGAGCTGCGCCAGCCTCCCTCCCTTGAAGCTTAGGCGGAGCCCTTCAACCGTTGTTCCCATAAATGGGGTTGGTGCGTTCAGGGCAACGCTCCCCGATGCGCTGTCCTCCACAGGCGTGGTGTAGACCACCCCTGAGGGGACCTCGTCGTCGAAGTTCTCAGTTCGCATGTCCTCCTCATCGATTATGCCATCAGAGACGCGCCAATGTCCTCCGGAGACGTCGAAGCTCAATCTCGTCCCTCCCGGCCCCGTCACGGTCACGGTCCCAGCATCCTTCAGGGAGTTGGCAAGGCCTCTTCCTGTCGCAGCAAGTTTCTTGTAATCGACGGAACTAGCGCTACGCACTATTCTATCCCACTTGGCGTAATCAAACCCGTAGGCCTTCGCCCTTGGCTTCGTCACCGATGCAAGGCCGATGGATAATGTTCTCACTTTCTTCTCCCTGCTTAGCGGAAAGTGTGCTTTGGTCTCACCTTCGCTCGCCGCCGCGTTCTTCTCAGGTTGAATCTTCCTAAGGGTCGCGGGATCGTACACGCCGCCAAGGAAAAACTCAGCCGTAGAGTTCTCTGTCAGGGCCTTGCAGAAGACGGAAGGTCGCTTCAAGTTCTCCACAGGGAGGAGGCGGTGGTAGGATTCCATGTACCTGTCTGTGTAGAGGGACAAGTTAACGTCCGCCCCCTTTCTAAAGCACTCTTCCGCGATCTCCTCCGCAAGCGGAATGTTGTGGGGGTAAAGAAATACTGTAACGTTGTCATCCTCGGTGATTCGCA
>CAZHNH010000051.1:0-26973 GCA_964533695.1 uncultured Nitrosopumilales archaeon
GAGATAGGCAAAGACGTTTCTCGCGCCGACCGTGGCCAAGGCTGAAGGGACAACATACGTGTGACCATATGGGTTCGACCCGACAAGAAGCGCCTTTACTGCCTGTGTGTCGTAGTATAAGACGTCCGGGATGTATGTGAACGGGGTTGCGATGAGGACGATCCTGATGGCAACTCCTATGGCGATTGTCACGGCTATTACGACAGGCAGGGTTCGTCTCCTCAGGTCGATGGCCCGTAATCCCACTGTCACACCGGGAGGCCTTCTGCATGAATCTCAAATACTCTCCCGCCATAGGTAACGTCGGCGGTCGATTGCATGGACTTCATTCCAATCAACGTGCCCATTCTTGGGGACGAAGAGAAGGAGGCCGTCCTCTCTGTCCTCGAAAGTGGAAAACTGACGGACAGCTCATACGAAGGGGGAAAATGGGTCAAGAGCTTCGAGGCCAAAATGCGCACCCTCTTAGGGACAAAGCACGTTGTGGCAGTAAATTCTGGGACCGCGGCTCTGCACTCAGTCCTGCTCGCGCTAGGCGTGAAGCCTGGAGACGAGGTAGTGGTTCCAACCTTCACTTTTGTGGCTACAGCAAACGTCGTCCTTGCCTGCGGCGCGAAGCCTGTTTTCGTCGACTCGAAACAGGACTACAACATTGATCCGGTCCTCTTCCGGAAGGCGATAACGTCGCGGACCAGGGCTGTTATTCCCGTCCACTTGTACGGCTACCCCGCCGACATGGACGAGATCATGGAGGTGGCTTCCGCAAGGTCGATCCATGTGATCGAAGACGCGGCAGAGTCGCTGGGGGCCGAATACAAGGGGAGGCAAACGGGGACTATTGCAGACGCTGGGTGTTTCAGCATGTATGCATCGAAGGTTGCGACATCGGGCGAAGGGGGTGCGATCTCCACAGATAGTGACGAGCTCGCAGACAAGCTAAGGCTAGTCAGAAACCACGGGATGGTCCACGGATACGACTCTAGGCACTTGGGTTTCAACTACAGACTTCCTGAATACGCGGCCGCGATTGCGTCAGTTCAGATGGATAGACTTGACGGGTTCTTGAAGGCGAGGGCAATGAATGTTGCCACACTGCAGCAAAGCGTAGCAAGGGTGGGAGAGGCGCTCTACACTCAGGACGCGAGAGACAGGACGCATTCCCACTATTTGTACACAATTTTTCTCAGGAAGAACAGAGATAGAATGCTAGCTAAGCTGAACTCAATGGGGATAGGCGCGGCGGTTTATTTCAAAATACCAGTCCACAAGACGCCGTTATACGTCAAGCTCGGCTACGGGCGCAAGCAGCTGAAGAGTGCTGAGGCCGAATCCAGACATGTGCTTTCCCTCCCAGTCCACCCCAGGCTCGACAGCAGGGACCTGGAAAGGGTGGCTCAAGGATTCCTTTCGGCGGCTAACGAGCTGCTGTAGGGGGCCGGCGCCCCACGCCCCGCTTGTGTGCAGTCGTCCCCACCTACAATGAAAGACAGAATGTGGTTAGACTTGTCGAGGAGGTTCGAAAGTGGGCACCCCCAGATCTTGTCATCATCTTCGTTGATGACAACAGTCCAGACGGGACAGGGGATGAGGTGAGGAAAGTTGCTTCTCGCGACGCAGCAGTTAGGCTTCTGACACGTGAATCAAAGAAGGGCATTGGGACGGCGTATCAGGATGGCTTCAAAGACGCAATCTCGGCTGTGGTTCCAGACATCGTTATCGAGATGGACGCTGACCTGCAGCACCCTCCTTCAGCAATCATGGACCTGGTCGGGGCTTGCGAGGCGGGAGCCGACGTGGCTGTTGGGTCAAGGTATATTTCGGGAGGCGGAATTTCGGGGTGGGGTCTCCGAAGACGAACGGTGAGCAAGGGCGCTAACTTCTATGCAAGGACGTTGCTGGGAATCAGGGTAAGGGACGCAACATCAGGGTTCAGGGCATACAACAGAAAAACAGCGGAGAAGGTTGCGACAGCCAGTCTTCCGGCAAAGGGGTTTGAATTTCAGGTCGCATCACTTGACCTGCTAAGGGGTTCGAAGATAACGGAGGTTCCCTACACCTTCTCAGCAAGGAAGGCTGGAAGGTCCAAACTAGGGACGGGGGACATGGTCCGGTTCTTCTTCTCAGTATTGAGGATTGCGCTGAGAAGGAGCAGCGTGGAAGAAACGAGACGACAAGCTCCCTAAGGCAAATACGAAGGAAACCCAGAAATATACGAACTTAAGTGAGGCTCCAAGAATGTCAGAAGAAGCGCCAAAAGAGCAACCGGTGAAAGTTTTCGCGGGGGCGGTCTACGAATGTGTGCGTTGTGGTACGAGGACTACACAAGAGGAACTGTCTCGTCTCCCGGAGGTGAAGTGCATCTGCGGGTATCGTGTCTTCAGGAAGGCCAGACCAGCGGTAGTGAAGCAGATCAAAGCCGTCTAATTACACCAGACAATGCCGCCGGCCGGTGTCAGATGCCTTGGATCCATCCAATTGGCAGGCCATCCATCCAGTTTCTTTTCGGTCGTGGCCTCCCCTAATGCGACGCCATTTTGGTTCAAAGATGGTTTGTCGCATTTGGCTTCGATGTCGACAATTAACACTGACAAAATCAACAGCCATATGCCGCTAGGTGACCAGAACCTGGTCTTAATGGGAGACGTAACTGTGGACAGCATTTCCTCGACCTATCCACCCGATCTCTGTCACATTTACCGCCGCGAGGATAGAAGATTCCTATTAATACTCGATCCTCTCATTCCTGATTTAATCAGCTGGAAATAGGCACTTCTAAGCGCTCATTCCAACTAACGCGCCGACAATCAGACTTCATCTGGTTCCGATATGCTTTCCAGCACCTTGTAAGCGTACGGGACAGGAAATTGGACTGGAAAGACCAGACCACGTCTAAACCGATCTTTTCGCTAAGCGTGCCCTTAAGTGACGCTTCAAGCGACGCTTCAAGCACGCTTCAAGCGTAAGCGGGCGCTTCAAGCGGCGCTTGGAATCGAGTGGTTCCACGGTCAAAAGCTAAGCGGTGCATGATACGCTTGAATCCACGGTCAGAATCTAAGCGCCGCTTGGAATCACGCTTGGATACAAGCGTGCTAAGCGTGCTCAAGCGGGACCAAAATCTCCTGTACATATAGACAGGGTAGGCCAGTAGTGGGGGTGACAGAGGGGTACGCTGCATAATGGGGACAGATCCTCCCTGTTATGCGCCTCAAACTAAATCCTTGGACGAGCGAACCCTCCACACGATCTGCCGGCAAGTTAAGGAGAGGATTTCTTCTCTCCGTCATCTCGACCACAGGCCTAGGTGTTCTTGAGGGAAGAATAGATGAGGCCAGAGCTGTTCGCTTACTTCTGAGATCGTTTCAGCCCTTGTAGGACCGCAATAGCAGCCGCCAATCCCCGTAGCCGGAGTAGCTCTTGCCTCTTTCGGCTTCGTCCCCCCAAATTGGCAGCAGCTTCACCATGAACGCCTTCGGGAGTTAAGAGTGGTATGGCTCTGGGCTAGTATTAGGGTTCAATAGAGTCAAAAATCGACTACGACTTTATCGAAATCAGCCAGGGCCCTTTCATTCCGTCTAAAGTCGTTTTCGTGAATTTTCTCGCTCACAGGCCAGACCCTCCCGCCCATGAAGTTTTCCTGAAGAAAAAGCAGATGAACTTGGAGTTATCCGGTAACGAGAGATGCGTTAAAAAGAGTCAGACGGCGACTCACTTTCATCACCCCAGGACAAGGCGGGCAGTGGTTGTGGCTGTTTCGGCTCTCTTAGCAGTGGCTCTGGCAATGGTTCTTGCTCCATAACGTCGCGGTCGGTAGCTAGTGTCAAGGGAATCTGAGCTTTAGGCTTAGACTCGGGACTCTGAGAAGGCCGAGATAACGGGGGCCACATGATATGCGCCTCAAGCTGAGAGTCTGTTGAGAACTTTAGACCGCATCTGCATACGCTCACCGAGTTGATGTCCACCATTTTTCCTCCCTTGAGCTCTTGCGAAACGACCTTCAGGAATTGTTCGTGCTTCAAACGGCGCGGGATTTGGCTCAACTGCACTTAACCGATATGGACCGTCAGTATAGAAAGGTGCTCCGTTCCACTTCCAAGGCGCTCCAGTAAAGGTGACCATCAAGTTGCCGCTGTCGAACCCAGTCATGGCTCAGACCTGCATGCCAACTAGCTTACGACTAAGTGTGCTGAACCTGCACTACGAGTGTTTGTTGCGTCCCCAAGATAGAACGCGCGTATCGCGACGCTCCCAGCCGCGGATCCAGTAACTGTGATGGAGCAAGTCCCACCAGACGAGAGCGTACACGAATTAGCTGAGAAGGTGGTTGATCCTGTGCCTCCAACAACGTACCATGCGATTGATTCGCCTAAGACTGAGCCTGTGAAGCCTGTCAAAGTGGCAGTGCAAGTGATTGACGAGTCTATGGCGACGGCAGTCGCAGAACAGACGTTAGCTAAACTTGTCTTGGCCTTGATTGTCAGTTCGGTGCTTCCTGAACTTGCTGTGTTATTGAAATCCCCGCTGTAGGCGACTTGGATGGTCACCGTCCCGATCGAACCTGCAAGCAACGTAACGGAACAGTGACTTTTCTCGAGTGTGCATGTGCTAGTTGTGAATGTTACGCTTCCAGTTCCCGTTTGGGTCCACGTCAGCGTCCCTGTAGGACTATGTCCAACAACCCGACCCTCACACGTTATACTGTTTGTTGAACCCGTGACAATCTGATCAGGCCAGCAGTAGACCTTGGTGACTGACCCCTTCAGGCTGACCGTCAATGAAAACGATCCACTCGAGGGTGCGTTCCGGTTGTCTCCTACATAGCTAGCTGTTATAGTCACTGGAGAAGTACTAGTCATCGAGCGGAACACAACTGAGCAGGAGCCAATGAATAGGGTGCAAGCACTTCGTGACAGCTTCTCAACCCCGCCGTCGGACCAGTTGACCTTTCCCCTTGGGAAGTTCCCTGTCACCGTTGCAGTGCACACCACTCCGTGATATCTTATGATTGAAGAAGAGGCGCACGTTACAGTCGTTGTGGTAGTCGCTGTCGGCGCTGGGCCGGTGGTAGTGATCGTAGTGGCCTGCGAAATTGCCGCCGGAATTGCGACCATAGTTAAAGCAGAAGCAACCAGGATCACAAGGATAGCAAGGATCGACGGGATGTGTTTCGGCATTCTTGGGTCTAAGGCGGCGCTAGTCCTACATATGCATAGTTACCACAATGATCAACATTTGCAATCCGAATCTTCAGCTGGGAACTGGAGCAAGACGGTCTCATTGTGGAGATCACGTTGGGGCCTTGACGCGTCAAGCATTTCCAGCCTGACTAAACTCCTGTAAGAATAAATATCGAGCACGCCAACGAGATTGGCGACCATGCCACAAAACGTCGAACTTTCCGATAAGGCATTCAAGATGCTCGTCAACGCCAAGAGACCAGGCGAGAGCATATCCGATACGATAGTCCGCAATCCGGACATTAGGAAGGCTAACCTCCAAAAGAGAGGGGAGATAGAAATCACCACAGTGGAGGGAAAGAAGGTCAAGGCAGGGATAGTAGAAGACCTCTGCCTTGGAACAGGATTCTGTGCGGTTCTCGCCCCTGAGCACTTTTCTCTAGAGAGGCCGCAGATCGGCAAAGAGCCGTTGGGGATTGCTGACGCAGATGAAAAATTGGTCGACCTCGAAAGGCTCCGCCGGGCCGCTGAGTCCTGTCCTTGGAGGGCAATCTTTCTGAAAGACTCCGACACTGGAGACTACATAGTCAGGAGCGGGTAGGGAACGATTTAGGCCAGCCAATCACGGGCTCGAATCCCGCCCAATAGTGGGGAACACAACAGACCTCCGTATCACTGTAGAAAGCCTTCCTGTAGGACCATATGGTGGATTTCTATATTCTCTGGTTGACTATTGCTTCTACGTGCTTGCATCTTAAGTAACCTTGAGGTATCGTTCACCCCGCGAGTGGAACCACAAGTTGAGTCAGATGCTCAGCGCTGGAATGGAACTACTCTCTGATGACTTTGCGAGGGCAGGCCAGCTATGCGAGGCCGCAGTAGTCGATCTGGTTTCAGCGTACACCCGCGGAGTAGAAGTGAGAGATACCCTCCTCGAAAGGACTAGGCGGGTTCAGAGGCTGCAGGATGAGGCCGACGAAGTTGCGGCCGAGATCATCGCTCGTCTCCAGCCCGGGGCTTCTGATATGAGATCAGTCCGGTCCTACCAGAAATTGACGATGGAATTCTCGCGACTCGTCAGGTATGCGTATGACATATCTGACTTCGTCACTCGCCGCCACACTTCAGACGAGTCGGACGAAAATGTGAAGAGAGTTGCAGACGGAACTCGCAAGCTCATTGAAATTGGAATAAGGTCGCTGCGGACAAAGGACTTGGCTCTTGGAGAAGAGCTCAGAAGAATGAGTACGCCTTCACACCTTTCGGAGTCCGAAACGAATGGTGTTCGTGCAACTTCGTCAGCTTTGTTGCTCCGGTTCTTAGATGGGGTGTCAGCCCACGCAACATCGATAGGTAATTCAGTGCGCTACATTACTACGGGCGAGGGTTCGTAGCTACCATTTTTCCAACAATCAGACATTGCAGAGCAACCCTATAGGTCGAGACCTTTACGTTGGTCGTCTTTAGGTTAGGGTTTCTCTATACGTTCTCTTACTGTTCAGAATAGAGCTGGACTAGCTTCCAGGAAGTTGCCGGTTTGTCGGCAGCACTGCTGCCTGTGGTACGCCCCGTTACCAAAAGACCACGATGGATTTAGTTGCCGCGGCGCCAGGGGGCCTGCCGATGAAAGACAAGTTCGCTTGGCTCGAGGACCCGACCGACCAAAAAGCCGTGGAGTGGGCGCGCAAGCAGGACGCAGTCGCTCGCAGGTCAGTCAGAAACATCTCTAAAGTCCTCTCCGCTCGGCTAGAGAAGTACTACGGCCGCCCAATTATGAGGTCGGTTCAGCTCACTAAGGCTGGTATCTTCCTCTTTTTCTCAGATGAACGATCGTACAAGGTCGAACTACTCCGCAATTCTGATGGCCACAGGGAAACCATAGCTGACTCAACAGAACTCGGAAATAACATCGTAATACATGGATTCCGCGCTAGGGATGACGGCGTCGTCGGAGCCCTTCATTACTCCCTGGGTGGCAGCGACGAGGGATCCATATCCATAGTTGATGTGAAATCCCGCGAAGAAGTCGATACACTTCATGGTTTCGTTAGCAGCATAGTCTGGCCGAGGGGAGCCTCCTCGACCCTGGACACATACTATTACGTAAGGAACTACAGGAAGGAAAAAACGCCTGACGGAGTCCAACCCCCGGCAAGCAGGGTCATTCTTAGAGCGAGCGGAGGGAGCGATGATACGGTGGTCTTCGGGTCAGGGTTTCCGACCAACACTTTCATCGGGCTTAGCGCCTCTAGCGACGGATCTGAAGCCCTAATCGACGCGTCACATGGATGGACGCGCAGTACGCCTTACGCTGGGGCCATCAGTAAACCAGAAACTTGGACTCCCATCTACAGAGAGACAGGGTCAATTGTTTCGTGCATCGACTTCCATGAAGGGAGGCATTTCCTTCTCTCTTTCGAGAAGAGTCTAGGTGAAGTTCTGTCGGTAGGCAAGGGAGGTGATAGGAAGGTCGTCTCTGAAGGAAAGTGGCCTCTCCAGGAAGCAATTCTCATTGGGAATAAGCTGCTCTGCCATTACCTTGTCGACGCCTGTTCAGAACTCTACCTCTTCGGCCTCGACGGGCGCAAAGAGAAGACCCTGGCGTTTCCGATCCCGGGTTCTCTTATCGGATCGCAGGACGGGGCCGCAGTCAGCGGATTCGGGGCCGAGGCGGTCGTTGCATTCAGCTCATTCGCCCTCCCTTACGTAGTTTACAAATTGTCAGGCTCCAAGTTGGTGAAGATTCTGTCGGAGGAGCTCCCTGGTAGGTACAGCGTCAAGCACTGGAACGTGAAGTCTCGGGACGGTACTCGCGTGCACTACTTCACGACCACACGTCTCGGCTCTGGTGAGAACAGGAAGAAGGCACTGCTTTTCGGGTACGGGGGTTTCCGCGTATCGCTGTCACCGTCATACAATCCCGCATTTCTCCCACTCATAGACGATGGTGCAATCTATGCCGTGGCGAACCTTCGTGGTGGCCTCGAACATGGGGAGGACTGGCATCGGGCCGGGATGCGGGAGAAAAAATTCAGCGTGTTCGAAGACTACATCGCAGTCTTGGAGGGCCTAAGACGTCGTGGCGTAGAAGTTGTTGGATTCGGCAGGAGCAACGGAGGGTTGTTGATGGGTGCAACGATGAACGCGCGGCCCGACCTTTTCGCGGGCGTCCTGATCGGCTATCCTGTCCTCGACATGATGGCGTTTAGCAGACTGTTAATGGGGAAGGCCTGGGTTCCGGAGTACGGCGATCCACAAAAGCCTGAAGATAGGGAATTCCTCCTGAGGTACTCTCCCTATCACAACGTGGACAAGCGGATGAGCTACCCGCCAGTCTTCATCTACACGGGATTGAAGGACGATCGTGTCCACCCCGCCCATGCCTTCAAGTTCTACTCCAAATTGAAGGAAGCGGGGGCCAAGGTCTATCTGAGGGTGGAGGCCGAATCTGGGCATATCGGAACGACCCCCAAGACTAGGATAAGCGAAGAGGCTGATAAGCTTGCATTCGTCTACAGTGCCCTCGGCTTGGCCAGAGGCGGGACTCTCAGACCTGCCCGTCGGTCGATGGCCAGGGACAGATAAGGACCTGCGTGAGATCCAGATCTGTGGAATGAGCACAATTTAGACGCGCCATTCACGTGCCCTCATTTCCTCGGCACGTTGACTCGCGGACTTCTTCCGCATGAGCGGCGGGAACCCGTCCCTACTCTTCTCCCGGATTGCATATATCCGGACCATGCGAGGCACAGGTCCGACTGCCATGTCATTCGACGAAGTTGCGCGCCTCGCCCAACAGAAGGGCTTCTTCTTCAAGTCGGCAGACAGCTATCCGAACTCTCCGGCGGGCTTTTGGGACTACGGTCCGCTTGGTGTTGCCATGAGGAACAACTTCGTGGAGCTCTGGAGGCGATTGGTCGTGAAGAAAGACCACATGCTGGAGATCGACGGATCGCAGATACTGCCAAGGGCTGTATTCGAAGCTTCAGGCCATCTCTCAGGCTTCACGGACCCGTTCGTTAAGTGCTCGAAATGCGGGTCCGTCTTCAGACCTGACAAGCTCCTAGAGGAGAAAACAAAGAAACAAATCCCTGAGAAGCTCCAGGACTCCGAATACGACACCCTGATGGCACAGGCAGGCGTGAGATGCTCGAAGTGTGGTTCTTCCCTGTCAGGGACGTCCCGCTTCAACATGATGTTCAGAGTGGGTATAGGCCCCCTCCAGGAAGACGCCTATCTCAGGCCCGAAACGTGCCAGAGCATATTTGTGGACTTTCCACTTCTGTTCAAGACTCAGAGAGTAAAGCTCCCTATCGGCGTCGCACAGGTGGGGCGGAGCTTCAGGAACGAGATAGCACCAAGGCAAGGGCTCATCAGGCTACGCGAACTAAACCAGGCCGAAGTGGAGGTCTTTTTCAATCCGAAAGGCACGGACGACGAAGCAAGGTTCGGGCCCGGGAACGACGAAGAGCTCAACCTCCATGCTCCAGATGGGAGCGATTCCAGACTGAAAGCTGACAAGGCCATCGAGAAAGGGTTTATCCCGAACAGGCTCGTTGGATACTACCTCTCACTACTCGTCAAATTCTATCGCGCCGCCGGCCTTCCTGTGGAGAAGCTTAGATTCAGAATCCTTTCTCCAGAAGACAGGGCGTTCTACTCGCAGGCAGCCTATGACCTTGAAATCGAACTCTCTGTCGGCTGGTTGGAGCTCGTAGCATGCAACTACAGAAGTGACTATGACCTAGGGCGTCATTCAAGCGTGAGCGGGACCGACTTCAAGGTGGAGGATGGCGGCGAAAAAGTCTTGCCACATGTGTTCGAGCTCTCCATGGGGGTCGACAGAAGCGTGTACTCGATATTAGAGACTGCCCTAAGATCGGAGGGGGAGAGGAGGGTCCTCGTTCTGAGGCCCTACATCGCGCCAGTGAAGGCGGGGGTTTTTCCGTTGATAAACAGGGACGGTCTTCAGGAGGAGGCGGACAAAATATTTCGAGCGCTGAACGACACCTTGGACGTCTCCTACGACGAGTCGGGATCCATAGGCAGGCGCTACGCCAGAGCGGATGAGGTGGGTGTTCCATTCTGCATCACCGTAGACTACGACACCCTCAAGGACCACACCGTGACCCTTCGAACTAGAGATGACCGGTCCCAAGAGAGAGTAGCAGAGTCGAACCTTGCCGACTGGCTAGCAGCCGCGACAAGTCTTCCTAAGCCGTTGGGATGAGGACAAGGAGCAGCCCCAACGCTACGACAGCCCCAACCGCGGTGGCAAGGACATTCACGACGTTGTTCTCGACAAAGACTACGCCACTGGAGACACGGGTCGGTTCACCGCAGTGCTTGAGCGCCTCGGTGGGTTTCATGCACACTATGCAGTAGCCCTTCCTTTGGACTCCCGCCCCTAACAGGCTGTCGAAGCATGCCCCTAGTACTCCTCCTGCCACGCACACCGGAACGACAACGACGTCGGCAGGACCTATCCCAAGGAAGAGGGCCATGCAACCGATCACGAGGGAGGCGAAGCCCGCCCCCAAGAGGCCCAGCGGTGTAACGCCTCCTGAGGTCCCAGGCTGGACGGTCAACCGTGGATCGATAATTAATCGCGGCTTCCCTTTACTCAGTAGGCCGAGTTCGGTAGCTACTGTGTCGGCAGCTGCTGTGGAAATTGCCCCAAGGAACATAATTGAAAGGGCTAGGCGAGGTCCGGAGAAAGACAGGATGGCAAATGCGGAAGCGGCTCCCCCGTTCGCAAGTATGTTTGGCCAGTTGCGAGCTCCCCCTTTCTCCTGGGCGGCGCCTAATTCTCTCTTGTATCCATATTTGTATAGGGTGAAGCCCACTCCAAGCGCAAAGAAGACGGCGACGATTACAAACCACGAGAACCCCCCGCCGTAGATCACCGCGAAGCCTACGCCCGCGCTCGCGAGGAAGCCCCTCCCATCAATTGTCTTCAGCAGGACTGCGGTGAGGGCAAAGGCCAGGACTAGGAAGAACTTCGCGCTGGATATGACGACCGCATCCAAGATGAATCGGCGCGCCCGCGATTGCTGTAAAAAGCCTTCCAGGAGAGCGTGATGCATTCGTTCGACGCGGCGCGCAGAGCCTCGTTGCATTAAATACGGACGCGCTGGCACCGACGAATTGATGGCGAAAGTGCTCTACGGGGTGAGCCCCATAGGGCTTGGGCACGCCACAAGGGCAATTGCCATAGCAGAAAAGCTGCGCGACGTGGGGGTCAACTACAGGCTCTTCTCTGGTGGGGATACAGCAAGGTTTCTCAAGGCCTGCGGCTACCCGACCGAGGAAATTGTCTCTGATTCAGGACCAGCGGTCGTAGACGGGGAGATGAAAAGAGCGGCCCTCTGGTACATCAAATCGTGGGCCGCATTGAAAAGGACGACACAAAGGACAGAGCGGATCTTCGACAACTACAAGCCAGACCTAGTGGTCTGCGACGAGGAATTCTCCGGGCTGGGGGTTGCCGCAAGTCGTGGCTGCAAGAGGGTGTTCATTTCTGATGAGCTCGAACTCGGTTTCGCGCGAGGGAGGATTGCGAAGTCCATCGAGAGGCGTGTCAACGGATGGTACAAGAGACTTCAAGAGGACGTGGACCTACTCGTTATCCCCGAGTTCGGCGCAGACTCCGGAAACAGGCGTTACGTGGGGCCTGTAGTGAGGGCTGTTACCAGGTCCGCAGCTGAGACGCGCACTGACTACAAACTGCCGAGTGGGGGAAGGATGATCCTCCTGTCCATGAGTGGAAGCAAGATGGGTGCTTTTCTGCTAAAGGTGGTCGTCTCTGCGATGGCTGAGCGACCGATTCCTGACTCCTTTCTTGTTGTGAGCGGAAATAGAGGAAGGCGCGTTTCTGGGAGAGACATTTACGACTTGGGGGTAGTCCTTGAGAACCAGAATTTAGTCGCTGCGGCAGATCTGGTCGTTTCAACCGCCGGGAAGAGCACACAGGACGAGGCTGCAAGCGAGGGGACTCCCTTCATCGGGATTCCCATCAGTCATCATGCCGAACAGGAGCGGAACGCAGCCTCTCTCGGGTATACCTCTGAAGATGCCAGGCGTATCGGGGAGCTGATGGCCGAAAAGGTCGGGGAGAGGTCGACTCCCCTTAGATTCCAGGGCGCGGAGGCGGCCCGAGATGTGTTGCTGTCATCCCTCTGATGGCTTTGTCGAGTCTATTGCCAGTCGTCTCGAGAGAACATGGAATTGCAGGAGCGGGCTCGGTCACTTCGAGTTAGCTGCATGATGAGGAGTGCCCCAGAAAACTAGTCACGCGTGGTTGGCGAGATGCCCTTGAGGGCAGCGATCATCGCGTCTTCACTCGGCGCCGCCGATAGCGCAAGGACTATCCCTTCGCGCCTTGCGAGGTCAACTGCGAGTGGATCTAGGTTCTTCGGGCCGTGGATTACAACTACTCTCGGCTTGAGTTGAGACACCCTTATTGCGACGAGCGGGCTCCGTCCTAATCCGACTTTTGTGAATATGAGCGCCCTCTCTGTGGTTGCGCCAAAGATCCTGAAAAAGTCATACCCCGAGAGGGCGTAGATCGTCTTGATGCTATCTACCACGGTGTAGCCGTAGAGCTTCACCATCTTGTCATCTCCGACGACCACTCTCGCATCAACAGCCTGAAGCACCGTTGACGCCTGAACAGGTCCTTGGAACTCACCTATTGAGAGAATTGCCTCGTCCTTTTCCGAAGAGACCAATTTCGGAATCATTCTGTCGCGCCCTTCGTCGAGCTTCACAAGGGCTTCGACATACTTCCTCACGAACTGGACCCCTGGCGACGGCCTCCTCCCGCTTTCGTAGTCGCTCAGAACCGAGGGCGACATCTCCAACGCCTTGGCCAGGACGACCTGCTTTATGCCGAGCTTAGACCTCCACGCTTTCATCGCCCTCCCCGCGTCTGCGCTAGCGACGACGCTCCCGGCTATCTTGGCAAGCGCGTCGTTTTCTACAGACTCCAACCGTGTTACACACTTGGCGAAACGCGTTTTAAGCGTTAAACGAAGTGCAAACTCATTGTCCACCTGGGCTAGTTCAAGTCTTTCTTGCGAGACTTGAAACCTGGGTTCGAACAAGCTCGACACCTTCCACAACGATGTCCTTCTCGCGTGCCAACCCCAAGTCCTTCAGGAGCCGCTCTCCAAGCAATCTTTCTCTCCCGGCGGCCAGGCCAGCCGGACCCAAGACCTTCCTGGAGCGGCCTCTTTCCCGAAAAGCAAGCTCACGCAGTGCGTTGAGCATTTCGGTCCCCAGATACGAGTAGCACTCCGCGTGGTCTATCATCTCCCCGAGGTCCTTGGCTTTGGACCCCACGCAGTCCAGTTTTGCCTTGGACCAGGCAGCCCCAACACCTCTCCCTTCCTTTCCTCCTCGTTCATTTCCCCCGGCCAGCACGTCATAAAGGACCCCCACGGCTTCTAGCCTTGACCCACAGTTATCTCTCGATGCAGATTCCAGCCCTGCCCCCTTCGAGAAAGACTCGAATCCCTTTGACGCCCCACTAGACTGATCCTTCAGTTGGTTCAGGAGATGACTTGGAGATGGAGCCACTTCATTCGAGAGGAGCCAGGAGTAGGCGTAGTCATACGACGCACAAAGCAACCAGAAATCCGCATCCAGTACGGAGTCCTTTCCAAGGGCTTCAGATGCTCTGCTCAACGACTTCAGAGCCGAAGCTAATCTCCCGCTCGAGCTTAAGCGAGCAGATGCCGGAAGTATGGCTAGATTGGCAGCCACGCTCGTTGAAAGCACGAGCGAGGTGTCTCTAACAGTCTTGGCGCGGGCGAGCGACACCGCATGCTCGGGGTTGGTAGGTCTGAGAATGTCCCTTTCGGTAACGAAGACGAGGTCGAGGAAAACGTCACCGATTCTCACGGTCGAACTAGCGCGCCTTTCGTTCGTGACCACGACCACATCGAGTTCGCAGGATGGACGCTCCATCCCCACTGCGTGACACCCGACGACGGCAAAGGCCGAATTGCGGTACGTGTCGAGAATTGGTCCCAGAAGTTGTGCGGCAGGACCCGAGCTCTCTTTCGTCTTGCATTCACCCTGGCCCTCGGAATCCTTCAAAAGCGTCCATGAAACCAGATGTTTTCACCTTGCATGTACGGCTCTGGCATGCGAGATGAGACGCAATGTGCTTGAGTGGACCAGATTGTCTCAGTCTGTCTCCACAAAGCATATATACCAGACGCGACATTTGTTGCTTGTAAAGCTTTCGCTAGTGGTATTCATGTTTTCAGACAATAAGGACTTCTCAAGGCTGATGAAGCTGCAGAAGGCTCTTGACAAATGTCCCCGATGTGGCAAAGGCCCCATGCTCGTGGACACTGCAGGGGGGGAGCTTTTCTGTGGCGCCTGCGGTTTCGTGGTCAAGGAAAAAATCGAGGAAGTCGGCCCAGAGTGGAGGGCGTTCTCCAAGGAGGAGAAGGATGACAGGAGCAGGGGTGGAATACCTACATCCATAGCGATGCACGATATGGGGCTTGCTACGGTGATCGGAGGGATAAACAAAGACGCATCGGGCAAGTCGCTTTCGGCCTCGATGAAAGCAACAGTTGAGCGCCTCAGGACTTGGGATTCAAGAAGCCAGGTGCACGAGCCAGTCGACAGAAACCTTAGACAAGCCTTCAGCGAACTTGACAGACTCTCAGACAAGCTCTCCGTGTCTGATGCGGTTGTAGAAAAGGCGGCATACGTCTACCGGAAAGCACTCGAGCGGGGCCTCGTGCGTGGGAGGTCCATATCTGCGATAATAGCAGCGTCACTCTACGCCGCCTGCAGGGATACACAGACACCTAGGACGCTGAAAGACCTGGCGTCAGTCAGCAACGTAAAGAAGAAGGACATAGCCAGATGTTACAGGCTCCTTCTCAAAGAGATGGACATTAAGATGCCAGTCGTCGACCCGACTAAGTGCGTCTCCAGAATCGCTTCAAAGGCGGGCCTTTCTGAGAAGACAAAGCGGAGAGCATTGGAGATTCTCAAACGGGCGTCCGAGACCAGAATATCTGCCGGCAAGGACCCAATGGGGCTGGCCGCAGCAGCGCTTTACGTCGCGTGCACTCTCGAGGGCGAGGACAAGACTCAGAAGGACGTCGCAGAGGCCGCTGGAGTAACCGAAGTGACAATCAGGAACAGGTACAAAGGCCTCAGGTCAGCACTCGGCATATAGCTAGATTACCTGCAACCGTCGAGGCGGCTTCGGTCACAATCCTCTGGGATGAAACGGTGTTGTTGGTGGGACAACGCTGTTGCGGGCTTTGTAGTTGCCTTTCGCCGTGGTTAGGTATTCAGTCTTCGCTGACGAGTCTGTCCTTCTTGACCTGGTCCAGTTTCGCCCGAGGGAATTGGGCAGGGAAGTTCTCCGACAGTATCTTGATGTATTTGTCAGTCTCCTCCTCGTTCATGAACTGGAACATGTACTTCCCAGAGTACGGGGATGGATCCCCTTCTCTCCTCAGGAATTCGATGTGTATCAATGGGTCTCCCTGTCTTATCGTTATGGGCGTCCTCTCGTTGCTTAGGTTGACTAGTTCAAGGGCCAGCCTCCCCACGAACCCGCTATGGACCTTCACGGAGTTAAGGAAAGATAGCCCCAACCTTCCGAACCGGCTCTTTGACGTCAAATGAGCTACGCAGTCAGGGGGCGTAAATACGATCTCTCTTGAGACCATGTTCCGGTGTTCAAGATAATGAAGCATCCTGTCTTCTCTTACCGTGAGCACGTAACCGTCACCGTCGAATGCGCCTGCATCCGACGGGTAGATCGCACCGTATCTTGCGACTAGGTCTTTCAGAATCGAAGCGCCGAGAACAGTCACATCTATCGCATCATTCCCCTGACCCGGATGTTTATGAACTTCAGACTGCTATGGAAGAATGTTCCTCGGCGACAGACTCTCTACGCCTTCCCCAACGCTTTGTGTACGCGACATGCAAGATCATCAAGACAGATGCGAGTCCGAATATGCCAAAAAGGTCGCTTGAGACTATCTGTTGTAAAACGTAGCCCGGACTGGAATCCCAGGGAATACCGTACGCCCCCTGACCGAAGAATGCGAAGACACTGGGTAGGTAGTCTATACCCCAGTGAGCGAGCACGGCAACATGGAAGCCGTATCGGATATACAGATAAGCGAGAACGACTCCGCCATAGACGGCCTCTGGAAGCTTCCCAAGCTGCCACCCTCCTCCTCCACAGGCCACGTGACATGCCCCGAAGGTGACAGCACTAAGCGCCCCGGCCGCCCAAATTACGACAAGGACAAGGGTGTTGCTGCCGCTGTCCAGACTCTCGTAGGCGACGGAAGGCCTCCAGAGCGTCCTAAGGACCGACTCGATCGTTTTTCTGGCCGCAATCTCGGGACGAGGAAGTGTGACCACGGCGGTAGCCACTCCGATTATTAGAACCCTGAATCCGAACTCTTCCCTAAGCGGTGCCAGCGTGAGCTGAAGGAATGTTAGCAGGTCGTCCCCGCCCGTGAAAGGGTTCCCGATAGGCGGGCCAGCAGCCGTGACGATTTCGTCGATCACTGCCGCGGTGAACACGAGAAATCCAATCGACACGAGCGTGAGGAGCGCCCTGTTAGAAAGAAAGTCCTGGTATCCGTTCTTTAGACCGGACACTATTGCTGAGGGCAGGCTCTTCCCTTGGTACGCTGCCAGCACGAACATACCGGCGTAGACTGCGACGACCGCAAGGAACGCGGCGCCGAAGGTGACCGGTATCGGTAGAACTACGGCGACTGGCCCCACCCAGAGGAACGGGTATCCCGCCGTGGTCGCTGTCGAATTCGACAGGTGAGTAAAGAATACAGTGTAGACGCCGAGAGGAAATGAAAGAATCACCAATGCCGCGGTCAGACCGAATAGGATCAGCACGACGGCTGCGATGACCGATCTGAGGGCCCTATTCGGTTGTTGTTCCCAGGAGTTCCCTTGCGTGAACACGGCATCTTGCTTCGGGACGGGCTCCTCCACCGTGTCTGCGGTTACGGCTTCTCACTACCCTCTTCGCTTCCGGTCCTTTCGAGGAAGGCTGTCCCAGAGTACCCGCAGTTCGGGCAGTGGTAGCTCATAGGGATGAGCCAGCCGCCGAGCTTGCTTGCGTTCTTGACTGGATGGAGACAGCGCGGGCAGAGCTTGGGTGCAGGTTTTAGCGGGCTCCTCCTCACGAGTCTGGGTTTCCCGATCTCGGTGTCGCTCTCTGGCTCCACGTTCGCAGCAACACACGCCAGGGACTTAAAACCATTGTATGGACGGGAGTCTAGGTTCATCTTGAAAAGAGGGAGGTGTGTTGAGGATGGATCGGGTCTTGGCAGTCGAAAGGTGTTATGCATGCGGATCTCAAATGGTGGAGATCCAGACATGCAAGTACAGGTGTCCGAACTGCGGGGCGTTGTTGGATTGCGAAGACGTCTCTGGTTTACCCAAGTGATTGGCTCGCTATTTTTCGTCCTTGCTACTCAGAGAATAGCTTGAACGCTTCATCTACCGGAGCGTTGTCGTGGACCACCGCACGGACCGCCCTTATCATCCCTACGGGGTTTGCCGACTGGAAGATGTTCCTCCCCATGTCCACTCCGGTAGCCCCTTTTGAGACGGCTTTGGCGGCGAGCTCCAACGCATCCCTCTCCGGGAGCTTCTTTCCGCCTGCGATTACTATAGGAACAGGGCACGCGTTCACAACCCTTTCGAACTCTTCGCAAAAGTAGGTTTTTACCATCTGCGCACCCATTTCTGCTGCGATTCTGCACGCCAGCCCCAGATACCGCGCGTCTCTGTTCATGTCTCTACCTACCGCAGTGACCGCTAGGACAGGCATCCCGAATCTTTCCCCCTCGTCCACCAAGTGCGAGAGGTTCATCAGTGACTCCTTCTCGTGCTCTGAGCCAACGAACACAGAGACCGCAACGGCCGAGGCGTTCAGTCTCACAGCCTCTTCTATTGAAGTGGTCACCCCTTCGTTCGAAAGCTCCTTCAACACACTAGCCCCTCCTGAGACACGCAACACCACCGGCACGCCGCTGGACGGGTCCACAGACGTCCTGAGCACGCCCCTCGTCAACATCAGGGAATCCGCGTATGGCACGAGGGGGGTGATGGTCTTCTTCGGGTTCTCGAGTCCCGTTGTAGGTCCTTGGAAGTAGCCGTGGTCGACCGCCAGCATGACAGTTCTTCCCGACTTGATAACCCTGGAAAGCCTGTTCTCCTTGCCCCAGTCCATTGGTGGTCTCTCCCGCCCTTGTTCGTGCCCCTGAAAAACGCGCTTTAAAGCGTGACTGACTGCGTCGTGGAGGTCTATGTCGTTATGACAACCTTCATGCCAGTCCCCGATGTAGCCGTCTCGACAGCTTCAGAGAACGCTTCAATCGGGAATGAATGAGTCACGACTGCAGAGAACCTCGCTGTGTCTGAGGCAATCAACCTCAACGCTGCAGACGTCTCGGCGTCCGTAGTGCCGTAGCTCGGGATTAGTGAAGTTTCGGCATTGTAGAGCGCGCTGATGTCATAGTCAAGAATCGACCCCTTGGTTGGAACGCCAAATAGGCAGATTCGACCACCTGGCCTGACTGCCTTGACGGCCTGGAGCAAGGCTGCGGGGGACCCCGATGCAACGATTGCGACGTCAGCCCCCCGACCTGCGGTCAACTCCCTCACTTCTCTCCCAACGTCCCGCCTCCTCGCATCCATAACGTTTTCGACACCCATCTTCTCCGCGAACTTGAGTCTCGGTTCACTTACGTCGCTCACGACCACCCTTGCCCTCCTAATCCCCAAGAGGATCGAGTGAAGCATTCCGACTGGGCCAGCCCCTACAATCAAGGCGAATTCACCCTCCCCTACCGCGCACTTGTCCAGGGCTCTGATGCAGCACCCTACAGGTTCTATTAGACTCGCTTCTTTGCAAGGGAGACCTGGAGGAAGTCTGAGAACGCCACCCTTAGAGACGTTCCACGCGGGGACTCTGAAGAACTCAGAGAAACCTCCAGGGTAGATGTTGCTCGTCCTGTACCCCGTGCACGCGGTCTCATCGCCGTGAAGACAGTAGAAGCACTCGTGGCACGGAACATGATGGTGAGGAAAAACCCTGTCCCCTTCACGGAAGCCTCCTACTCCATCCCCTCCAACCGACGTAACGACGCCCACTGCTTCGTGTCCAAGAATTGGCATCGCTACTGTGTACTCCCCCCTTGTTTTCTCGATGTCTGTGCCACAGAGGCCGCAGGCCTCCATCCTGACCAGCAGCTCCCTTTCCCCGATTTCCGGAACAGGGACCTCCGAAACATGGGCGCCTATTTTGTCTCCGGCGCCGTAGCCCCTCAGCAAGACCGCCTTCACATGTTACCGGTTAGTCGCGCGGGCGTCGGTGGATATAAGCAAGAACTCCCCCAATAGAAGGCCATCTGTCGACACCATATGAACGTCAGATACGCGACCCGGTTGGCTGACGGCTCTACCTTAAAATCCAGGGCGAAGGTGTCTCAGAATCGAGGAGGTAGGTCGGTTAATGGGGCTGCCTGAGAAAATCAAGAAAATCGAAGATGATATTCACAAGACTCAGGTGAATAAGAAGACAGAACACCACATCGGTCTCCTTAGGGCAAAGCTGTCAAGGCTCAAAGCTGAGCAGGAAGAACAACAATCACGGCGTACGGGAAGTAGAGTTGGCTACGACGTTAAGAAGTCGGGTGATGCAACGGTGGTCCTGATTGGGCTGCCGAGTGTTGGCAAGTCCACTCTGCTCAACAGGCTCACTAATGCCAAGTCGAAGGTCGCGTCATACCAGTTTACAACTCTAGAAGTCGTTCCGGGAGCGATGGAGTTTAACGGGGCTCGCATCCAGGTGCTAGACCTCCCTGGAATAATCAAGGGTGCCTCGGAAGGCAAAGGGCTCGGTAGGCGAGTCCTCGCTGTCGCCAGAAGCGCAGACCTCGTCCTCTTCGTGGTCGATGTTTTCCAACCCGAGGCACGGAGCATACTCGAGAAGGAACTTCGAGACGCAGGGATAAGAATAGATGAGAAACCTCCAAATGTAGTCGTCGAAAAGACCGGGTCGGGAGGGCTCTCCGTCTCAGCCCAGGTGAAGCTTACAAAGATTAGTGAGATGCTGATTAAGGACATCTTGAGGGTCTACGATGTCAACAGCGGGAGGGTACTTGTCAGGGAGGACATTGACGACGCGCAGCTTGTGGATGTGCTAGCGAGAAACCGGACTTACGTTCCATCGCTTACTGTCATGAATAAGATAGACCTGGTCAATGCAGGTTTCACAGAGGAGCTTACGAGGAAGCTTCCATACCGATTCCTCCCTATCTCAGCTGAGTCGGACCTCAACCTGCAACCGTTGCGCGAAGAAATCTACAGAAGGCTTGACTTTGTGAGGATTTACATGAGGAGACGAACTGGGGAAACCGACTTCGAGGAGCCGATGATAGTGAAGAACGGGACGACCATTATGGAGGTCTGCGACAAGGTTCACAGGAACATGAAGGATGACTTTCGATACGCCCAAGTCTGGGGGAAGAGCGTCCGGTTCGGTGGGCAGAAGGTCGGGATGGCTCACAGGCTGATGGATCAGGACGTGCTCACCATCGTTACCAGGTAATGGTGGGCAGCGCCGTCTGGAATGTGCGTCCGTAGGTGGCTCGCGACGATTACCGGGGAAATGTGACATAGGAGGAATTGGAAGGAGGAGCGAGAAGAGGTCGAAGACCTGGTGATGGTCCTTGGCTTCCAATTATGACAGGTACCGTGGACATCCCGATTAACACCAATCCCGACCGATTGGGAGATCAGACAAGCCAACCGCCGGTGGTTGGAGGGACGCATATGCGGACCGAGGTGAGGAGTGAGCAGGTCAGGCCAACAAAGATGAGTCAAGGGCGAAATGACCTCTTCGAGTCTGCTATTTCCTATAACCGCTAAACAGAGCTTCTTGGAACGGCCTCCTGTTTTGCAACCAAAAATTACCGAGTCAGGAACCGTCGCGCTTTTATACCCGAGAGGCGCCGTTGCCAATATTACCCTTGTCGCAGCCCGTAGGTTTGGAGACGATTGGAGAATTCCTGCAATTCCTCGGCGTCTTCGTATCTTTCTCGATAGCTTACGTTGCCTACCGAGGAGTAAGGCAGACAAGTAGTTCCTCCCTAATGAGGTTGGCAACAGCGTTCGTTTTCCTAGGATTCGGCTTCACCGTCGAGGGGATCGCCGGTCTCGGCCAGCTGTTCCCCAACCTTTCCTTCTCAGCAGTGGTGGTCGTCGCCGGAGTACTCTTCGAGACGACCGGGTACTTCTTCTTGGCGTTCTCTCACGCAGTCGACGTCATGATTTCCAAGAGGTTGACTGCAGCCACACTGTTGATGTTTCCCGTAATCGCCATATCTGGCTCCCAGCTGTTGGACATCCTCAGCATCCTTTCGTTCTATTTTGTACTGTACGGTGTGGCGGAGACGGCGTATTCATATGTGCGGACGAGGAGACCTGACACCCTCCTAATTGCCGTAGGACTGGCGATAATAGGGGTCGGAACCTTTGTACAATGGTTATCACTATTGTACCTGAACGTTGATGTTCTTTCACTTGTCCAGATTATTATGAAAGAGATAGGTCTCCTTATCTTGTTTACACCGGTCTTGGGGTTCGCAGTTGGAGGCAAGAAGCTAGATGGCACAGTATAGGACTCAGGCGAGGATAATCGCGGACGTGCTTAGCACCGCTAGGGACATGAACACCGAAGGGAACGGTGTTGGGGTAACAACCCTGCTCCGCAAAGGAAACATGTCGTACTCCAGGATGGCTAAGCTGCTTTCCGAGCTCGTGGGGTCTGGGCTCCTGTTGGAACTCAACGGGGAGAAGATTTCGAAGTACATGATCTCAGATAGTGGATTGCAGTTCCTCGCGGCGTATCATCACTTCGAGGACTTCGCACAGTCCTTTGGGTTGCGGCTCTAGAAGCCGGTAACTTCGCTTGGATACCTGCCACGAAAGCAGAAATGGCATTTCGAAACTGAATTGGTGTGACTAGCCTCCTCAAATACGACGAGTAGACTATTCCGCACTGTTTGCTCATCCGCACAAGTTGACTCGGTTCCATACTCGCAGGACCTATTCAACGGGTGGGCAAGCACCCTCTACAACATCGTTTCAGCTCCGGTAATTCTCGCAATACCCAGATGGAGAATCTCACAATGCAGAATCTGACGCTTGAAAGAGGCATGGCGATGGGGCAGAGGTGGACAAAGCCACCGCGTCTCGACCTGGTGAACCCACGAACGGAATCGGTATCGGATTCACCGCAATGTCGCGGATGTCGACAGAGCTTGGTGTATTGCAGAACTCGGTGTATCCAAGAATCCGTAATTGGTTTATAGGACTGCCAGAAAGGCTCCCCTACATGATTGGCATCGCAGGAGCCGGAAAGGTGGGTGCGCAGTCGGCGCTCGAAATAGCCTCTACAGGCCTCGACGACATATCGCTGGTGGACATAATCCCAGGGCTCGCTGAAGGGGAGGCCCTCGATATCAGCCACAGATTGGCAGACGCTGGTGTTGACGTCGACATAAAGGGCTCCAGCGACTTCGCCGCATTGAAGGGTGCTGGCCTCGTAATCATCGCTGCCGGGCTTGGCCGGAAGCCTGGCATGACCAGAATGGATCTTCTCTCGAAAAACTCCGTTATAATCGCCTCGGTGTCCAAGGAGGCTGCAAAGTACGCCCCAGAAGCCACGATCCTGATGGTGACCAATCCCATGGATGCGATGACCTACGTGGCTCTGAAGACCACGGGATTTCCCAAGGCGCGGGTTGTTGGCCAGGGCGGCGTTCTCGACAACTCCAGGTTCAAGTACGTCCTGGCAAAGAAACTCGGTGTCTCTAGGTCCTCAATCACGTCGTTGGTGATGGGTGAACACGGTGAGAACATGATCCCGGTTGCAAGCCATACCTATGTAAGCGGCGTCCCGCTGACCAGCCTCCTTACAGACGAGGAAGTCCAGCAGGCGATAGACGACACGAGAAAGGTCGCGGCCGAAGTGATTTCTAAGAAGGGGGCGACAATTTTCGCGCCCGGGATTTCCGTGACACGCATGGCGAAGGCAATCGTAAACGACACGAAGGAGGTCCTGGCAGCTTCTACCTATCTGGAGGGAGAGTACGGGGTCAGCGGGCTCTGCATGGGTGTTCCAGTCAGGCTTGGAAAGGGAGGGGTGGAGAAGATTTACGAGCTCAAGCTCTCTGACAGGGAGCGAGACTGGTTCAACAAAGGCGCAGACACTCTTAGGGAGGCAATTTCCTCGTTGAACCTCCAGTGACTTCAGGTTGCTGACTGCTCTTGAAGAAGTATGAGATCGGTCAGACTCGATAGGTTCAGTCCTTCCTGCCTCCTCCTGCGAAACGAGTCGGGGCCTTTCCTTCGTTTTTGTTTGCATCAGTGTTGTTTTTAAACAGAGGTCGGCGGCCGTCGAAGTGCCTTGCTGATCGTAGTCCTCCTTAAGGGGGTCCCGGCTCGGACGACGCAGGTCGCGCAGGTCGCCGGAGTGCTCAACAGGGAGGCTATGGATCTCGTGCTCAACCCGCACGACGCGAAGGCAGTCGAGGCTGCAGACTTCTTGAAGAGGAAGGTCGGCGGCAAGATCGTCGCGCTTACGATGGGACCCGATATGAAGCTCATCCCACTTATGAAGTCTCTTTACAGCGCCCAGGTTATGGGGGTTGACGAAGAATACGTCCTCAGCGATAGAAAGATGGCTGGGTCCGATACGTGGGCCACTTCATACGCCGTGTCTTTGGGGGTGAAAAAACTGGTCGAGAGGCATATCGCTCCGATAGACGAACTATCTAGCACGATTTCGAAGTCTGGCTACTCTGACACTGTGAAGGCGAAGGCGAGCTCTCTGTACCGAGCGAACCTACTCCCGAATCGCGTCTATTCCGAACTGCCGTCAATCAAAGACAGCGTAGTTCAAAGGTTCTCCGAGGGGCTCATCTCTGCCGAGCAGGCACTCTTCGAGCTAACTGATGTAAGGGCCTCGCTGTCGAGATTCATTATAGTCTCGGGCATCAAGACCACAGACGGCGAGACGGGGAGCGTCGGCCCTCAGGTGGCCGAGGGCGTCTCTGAGCTCATGGGAATTACCGTCCCCCATGCCACATATGTAGAGGACTTCGACGTCGACGATTCAGCGAAAACTGTCACTTCTGCTAGGAGGATTGGCCGACTGGTGCAGACCCTAGAAATGAATCTCCCGTCCCTGCTCACCATCTCGACCGAATACCTGCCTCGCGAGGCTTTGGCCGCTCTGCAGCCTTCGGCCAGGGGTAACAATTACCGGGGGAAGTTGCTGCAGGCACAGAAGTGGACCGCCGACGATCTCTCCGCCAATGTGAAGCAACTAGGCCTTTCTGGTTCTCCTACGATAGTCGGCACGGGGATTGACGTAGGAAAGCCACCTGTTCAGAAGTTCGTGAACCAGAGCGTCGTCTTTCTGAAGGCGCTCTCTCAGATGGAGTTCGATGGAAAGAAGTTCGGGCCATTCGAAAAGGGGCAGCTTGCACCAGATCTCCCTCAACCCATTGCTGACAGGCTTAGAGGGGAAGGTTCGCTCGGATTCTATACGCATGACATGCTCTCTGAGGAGCTGTTCGGATGAGCGGGGCATCCCCCGTGACCGGAGCCGATGCTAAGGACATCTGGGTCTATCTCCAGCGGGACAAAGAAAATCTCACCAAGGATTCGCTAGAGGTCCTTGCAGCCGGCAGGCGCGTGGCCGATAAGCTGGAACAGAGGGTGATAGGCGTCATCCTCGGAGATGGCGTAGAAGCGTTAGCTAACCAGGCGATCAAGTACGGGGCCGACGGCGTTCTTTATGTTGATTCCCCCACATTCGGCACATACTTCAACCTCAGATACATAGACGCGATTTATTCAATGGTGATGGAGAGACATCCCTACGCCTTTCTTTTTGCTGCGAACGAACTCGGTAAGGATATTGCCGCTCGCATAGCCTATAGGGCGGTCACCGGGCTTGCGACTGACAACGTCCAGCTGGAGGTGGAGGACTACACGAATCCAGCCCTTGGGGAGTTCAAGAATCTTCTCGTCCAGGTTAGGCCAGATTTCGGGACGAGGCTCGCGAGAATTTACACCCCGAGGCACAGGCCGCAGATGGCCACTATTCGCCCAGGAAACTTTACTCCCCTAGAGCCCGACCAGAAGAGAAAGGGGAAGCTAGAGAAGTTTAGAGTCCCAGACGCTGAGTATCCGGCCAAAGTTAAGGAAGTTGTGGAGCTCCCTCCTCCTGAGCTAGACCTGACAGCCGCTGATGTGGTGATAAGTCTAGGACTTGGTATCCTGAAGGACGGGGAAGGCCATCCGAAGGACCCGAGGGAAGCCTACTGGCTCGCTGACGCGCTGAGACAGGCGATCGAGGCCCAATACCACCTGAAGGCAGTAATCGGAGCTTCGAGGGCTCTCATCTATGCAGAGGTAAAGGAACTCGAAGGGCTCATCTCGAGGGCAAACCAGGTGGGCCAAACGGGCACTACCGTCAGCCCGAAGGTCTACATCGCGTTGGGAATAAGCGGCGCCCTGCAGCACAGGGTAGGGATGCAGCGGTCGGGAAAGATCGTTGCTGTCAACACCGACTCCAATGCCCCGATCTTCAAGATTGCACACTTTCCGATAGTGGGCGACCTGTATGAAGAAGTCCCGAAGCTCATTGCCTCAATCTCCGGAAAGGCTGGAGTGGGAGGCGGAGCCGTATATTCAGGGGCTAAGGGGGAAGGCAAGGTAGTGATGGTGACGAGCCACGCAGACTGAATTCGATGTTATCGTTGTGGGGGCAGGCCCTGCCGGGTCGGCGGCCGCCCTTTCGCTGGCACGGAAGGGCGTTAACGTCTTGATGCTGGAAAAGTCGAAGATTCCGGGGGAAAGAAACATGACGGGTGGGGTCCTTTATGGAGACTTCCCGGATGAACTCGGGCTAATCAGTTTGGTGCCGGACTTCGAATCGACCGCCCCTTTGGAGCGCCAGATGCTATCTCACGAGGTGGTCGTCCTTGGACCGACCGACCCCGCGAAAGGTGAGGCGCACTACTACAGGCTTTCGAAGACTTCGCTCCCAGCAAAGCTCGGTCTCTTCAACCTCAGTTTTGATACTGGCCACGACTACTCCGTGCTCAGGCGTCCTTTCGACAGGTGGTTCGCCAACCTCGCCGTGGCAGAAGGAGCGATGCTCTCGACTTCGACCACCGTAGAAGGCCTGATCAAGGAAGGCGGGTCTGTAGTCGGCGTAAGGACTACCAAAGAGGAGCTCAGAGCAAAGCTTGTCATCGATTGCTCGGGTGTCACGTCTTGCTTGGTCGAGGAGGCTGGCCTACGTGGCAGGCTGACGCCGAGGCAGCTCTACCAAGGCCTAAAGCGGGTGTACAAGCTAGACGCCGATGCGATAGAGAAGAGATTCAGGGTCGCCCCTGGGAAGGGAAGGGCAATCTTCTTCCTGGGTGAATTCATGCACGGAATCGGGGGTGGCGCCTTCCTCTACACGAACAAGGACACGGTCTCTGTAGGACTAGTCGTCTCTATGGAGTCACTGATCCGAGCCACGACCGAGAGGTTCAATGACGTCGGGAAGCTCCTTGATGTTCAAGATGAGTTCGAGGCGCATCCGATGGTCGCGGAGCTCATAGGCGACGCACAGGTCGTCGAGTATGCTGCCCACAACATCCCCAAGGGGCACAAGTCGATCCTGAAGACTCCCTACACA
>CAZHNH010000052.1:0-7939 GCA_964533695.1 uncultured Nitrosopumilales archaeon
AGGTCGTAACCTCTCTACAGAAACACGACACACAGCACGCGTCCGTTTTCGCGAACGAGTTGGCCGAAATCAGAAAGATGAACAAGATGGTCACACAGGCCAAGCTCGCTCTCGAACAGATAGTGCTCAGACTCAACACCATTACAGAACTCGGTGACATTGTTGTCACCCTGACTCCGGCGATGGCAGTAATACGCAACGTCAAGCAAGGCTTGGTAGGCGTCCTGCCTGAGGCGGAAAGCGAGATCGGTGAAATCTCTGGCTTGCTGAGTAGCATCTTGGTGGACGCAGGGACGGTAGGTGGGTACTCACTGAACTTCGAAGCTGCAAACGAGGACGCGGAGAAGATCCTATCGGAGGCCTCCGCTGTCGCGGAGCAGCGCATGAAGGAGAGGTTCCC
This sequence comes from uncultured Nitrosopumilales archaeon, assembly GCA_964533695.1. GTDB lineage: Archaea > Thermoproteota > Nitrososphaeria > Nitrososphaerales > Gagatemarchaeaceae > UBA183. Next base: position 401 of record CAZHNH010000052.1, read on the forward strand.
CGAAATACCCTCCACGCTGCCCTCTGCGGAAGCCGGGACGGAGACCAGCACGTATTAGAGACGGGAACCACGCGTTCCCGGACTCTTTTTCTTTTCTTCGATCTCAGAGAAGGCGGCGCTGAATGATTGAGATTCACTCGACGATCCGCAATGGCGAGAACACTGACGGTCGGCTACCTATTATGCCATGGGTAATGCCGAGAATTGCCGAGAACTGGCCTGCGGCCATAACTTTTCACACGTTGGTATTGAAATTTTTGACTAAGGCTGTGATTATGGAGGGAGGCCTTTGTGACGCCGCAGTTGCCTGTACGCGACCCTCTGAAGCTTATTGGACTCAAGAAAGAGGACAACCTGAAGCCGAAGATCGCGTCCACGATCAAGGAAATCGAGGTGCACCGCAGGGAGCTCGAGAACCTCAGGACGAGACTCGAGGAGAGGAGAAAGTCGCTATTCGAGACGACCATCAAGGCCATGATGTCAAAGGACAAATCGAAGGCGTCGGTGTATGCTAACGAGTGGGCGGAGCTAAGGAAAGTGGGAAAGGTCGTCTACGCGAGCGAGCTAGCTCTGACGCAGGTCGTACTCAGGTTGGAGAGCATAGTTGACGTGGGTGACGTTATGTTCCACTTGGGGATGGCTTTCAAGGTACTTCGGAAGGTCAACAAGGCGGTCCAAGGGCTCGTCCCCTCACTTGATCAGGCTTCAGACGAGATCAATACCGCGCTGACGGAGACCATGGCCGAGATGGGGAACGTCTCTCCCTCGATCGCCTTGAACATTCAGACCGAAAGCGGCGAGGAGTTGGTGGAACAAGCAAGAAAGCTCGCCGAGGAGAGGGCCGAGGAGATGAAGAGGTCCATGGTGATTTCTCCTAACCTGATACAGCGGAACGGTGAGGAGTTAGACAGGAAGATGGCACTCCTGGCGACGGGTGAAGAGGGCGACGAGGCCGAAGGGTCCATCGCTCTCGGGACGCTCTACAGGTCAAAGGCCGTAGAGGGGACGGAGGAGCAGGTGCTGAAGTACGCCGCCATCCATAACGGCGATGTTGACATAACAGACGCATCGACGGTGTTACATATGCCTCCTGACGACCTCGAACAGACAATGCTCAAACTGCTCTTGGAAGGAAAGGTCAAGCTCAATCAGAAGGAGGAGGTGCCCTCGAAGTGAGCGTAGTAGCTGCGAAGGAGCTCGAGGACGACGCGAAGAAGTACGCCTCCGAGGCGATACGGCTCGATTCGCAGGGCGCGCACGGCATGGCAATACAGATGTACCAGAAGGCCATTTCAACTTTGGTCAAACTAGTCCATCTCTATCCCGACTATAGGCTTAACAGGCAGTACACGGAGCGCGCCATGGCATACCAGGAGAGGGTCAAGGCGATACAAGCAGCTCATGGCCTGCTCCCTCACGACGAGCCTCCAGACCCCGACTTCACGCCTCAGGACACTGGGGCCGTTCACCAGACGGCGTCCGTAAACGGTCAGAAGGGGCCCCAGGTCGTCCAACAGCTCAAAGCGTCGTTCAGCGAACTCGTAATCACCGAAAAACCTGACGTAAAGTGGGAGGACGTAGTGGGGCTCGAAGACTGCAAGCAGGCCATCCGCGAGTCAATAGTCTTTCCCTACCTCAGACCGGACCTCTTCAAGCTTGGCTGGCCTAGGGGGATCCTACTATACGGGCCTCCGGGATGCGGCAAGACGATGGTCGCCGCCGCTACCGCCGCTGAGGTCGACGGATACTTCATTTCAGTTGACGCCGCCTCGATCATGAGCAAGTGGCTAGGGGAAGGGGAGAAGAACGTAGCGAAGCTCTTCACGAATGCACGCAAGATGCTCTCCGACAACAAGCCAGTCATTATCTTTGTGGACGAGATTGATTCGCTGCTAGGGACAAGGGGCCAGGAAGTAGGAGGAGAGGTCAGGGTTAGGGACCAGTTCCTGCGAGAGACTGATGGGATAAACGACAAGGGGAAGAACCTGCACCTCTACATCATTGGGGCGACGAACAAACCTTGGGCACTCGACCCCCCGTTTCTAAGGCGCTTCTCCAAGAGAATATTGGTTCCACTCCCTGAGAACGAAGCGAGAATGTCACAATTCAGGATGTACACGGCTCCGCTTACGCTCGACGAGGACGTTCACCTTGAGGGGCTTGCGAAGCTGAGCGAGGGTTATTCAGGGAGTGATATCAAAGACATCTGTCAGGGGGTGCAGCTCAGGGTCGTGCGCGAGCTCTTCAGTACGGGAAAGGCGCTAGACAAGGAGACACAAACAAGACCGATTTCAATGAACGACTTCAAGGAAGTCATGCGGACTAGGCGACCTTCTGTATCGGCCGACATGGAGAAGGCGTACACTCAGTGGTCCAATAATTTCAGCGCGCTCTGAGTCAAGGCGTGGAACTCACGCGGCTACCGCAACCCGACAAGCATCGACCAAGCTTACGTATTTAACACTCCGGCCTAGCCCCGAGACCATGCAGACTCTGCTGTCGCCCGCCGAACTCAAAGCTCTGGTAGGCAAGGAGGTCACGCTGGCAGGCTGGGTTCACGATTCCAGAGTCTTGGGCGGGATTAGCTTCGTGCTTCTCAGGAACTCAAAGGGGATAGTCCAGATTGCCGCCCCGAAGCGGGAAGTCTCGAAGGAGGTCTCCGACACCATCGCTGAGCTTCACCAGGAAGACGTCATCACATGTATTGGGGTTGCGAAGGAGAGTAAGGCTGCGAGGTCAGGGGTCGAGGTAGTTCCGAAGGTAATCCAGGTAATCAGCAAGGCAGCTGTTCCGCTCCCTCTCGACCCGCGCGGTGTCACGCATGCGTCGCTTGACACGCGGCTTCAGTGGCGCTCATTGGAACTGCGTCGTCCTGAGTCCTCAGCGATATTCAGGATCGAAAATGCTGTAGTTCAGGGCTTCGAGGAGTATCTCCGTTCGGAGGGTTTCATCAGGACCTTCACTCCGAGCATACTGGGAGGTGTTTCCGAAGGAGGGTCCGAAGTATTCAAGCTCGACTACTACGGCAAGCCGGCCTTCCTGAGGCAAGACCCCCAGCTCCACAGGCAACTTACCGTGGCCGGAGGTTTTGACAGAATTTATGACCTCGGGACCAACTGGAGGGCGGAGCTCTCCCACACTCCGCGCCATCTCAGCGAGCACAGAACCATAGCCCCGGAGTTGGCCTTCATCTCAGACGAAAGGGACACGATGAGGGTCGAGGAGCAAATGGCCGTAAGCGGGATCCGGAAGACGATTGATGACTGCGCGAGTGAGCTGGAGACGCTCAAGATAGAACTCGAGGTTCCGAAAACGCCATTCCCAGAGTTGGACTTCCCTGAAGTGTACGACACTCTCAAGGAGCTGGGGAAGGAGGAGCCGAGGAACCAGGATATCACAGAAGCGTCTCAGCGACTGCTGGGTAAACACGTAAAGGATGAAACAGGATCGGACTTCTTCTTCCTAAACAGGTTTCCGTCGGCAGCCAAGCCCTTCTACGTGATGAAAGTCGACGAAGAGCCAGAATTCGCAAGGTCAGTTGACCTTCTGTACAAGGGGCAGGAGCTATCCTCAGGAGGCCAGAGGGAACACAGGGAGGAGAAGATAGTCTCGCAGATACTCGAGAAGGGATTCGACGTGGAAGGCCTGAAATGGTTCACGGAGCCATTCCGCTACGGCGTACCTCCACACGGAGGGTATTCATTCGGCGTGGAGCGGTTCGTGGCGTACATCCTCGGAATCCAGAACATCAAGGAGGCAGTGCTCTTTCCGAGGGACCCTGAGACACTCCAACCCTAGCCGTGTTCGTCCTCGTACATCTAGCGCCCCCATGTTGTAGGCTTTCAAGAAGTCAAGAATTACCAGACTAATCAACGCCATGGAACAAAGCTTCTTGAGTGTCACGTCTTTGGACTCTGGTGGACGTTCAGGAATACTGGCTGAGGGCCGCCTCTCGCTCTGTCTCGACTAGGAGCTCGATCCCCCTGGCGAGTTTGACTGCTTCTCTCAGCCTGTCAAAATCTCCTATCCTGCGTTCGCTCCGCCTGGCCGGGACAATCACCTTTGTCTTCTTTCCACCGTCAGGGAGCCATACCGTGTTGACAGTCAGCACTTTGGCGGGATAGAAGATGTCCTCCAGGAATCTGCGGTCCGAAGCTCCGGCCCCGACTATCCACACCTTCCCCTTCAGAGCCCCCTCTAGCTCTGAATATGCGGCGGGGTTCGACCTTATTGCTATCACGTCCTGTTGCTCGAACTCAAGGACGTATGCTCCTCCGACCTCAAACGCTCGCTTGAGGGTTACCTTGCCGAGCTCTGGAACCCTCTCGGCCAATCCAACGATTGCTTTGGACGCCTCTACCTCTGCCCTGGTTATTTCGCCCCTGCGGAGCCTCGACTCACAATTTGCACAGAGAATCCCTGTCTTAGCATCAAAATTGCAAATTGGAAGTTTGACAGGCATTTTCTGCCCCACCTACCATTTCCACGGATATGAATTTTCCTGCCGGCGGACGCTCGCGTCGATCGTGCAGACTGCCAATAGCCTAACTGTAGCCGCGACCCTCCACTGACTTTTTTCCTTCATGTGTCTGGCTTGTCGAATCGCGCTGCCCTACGGTCCCCGGACACGCGACAACCAGCAAAACTGCAAGAACGTGAAGGCCGACCAGACCAAGATTGACCGACGATACGGAAACCAAGATCCACTTCTCCAACATGGATGAGTTCGTAGGGCGCCAATGTGACTACGTTGACACGAGACCCATATTTGTAATCGTCTGGCGCCTTACCCTTAACCCTACATGCAATTCGTTGGTCAAGCTGAGTGCACGCAGACGGTGTTTCTCGGTCAGACCTAGATCCTTCTAGATGAACCCAGCTGACACTGGCCATCCAAGATCTCCCACAGCGCAACTCGTCCACGGTCTACTTTTGGAGAACGATCTCTATGGACGAGACGTTGGTCATTCCGCCAGTCGTTGCGCTTTCGACCTGTTCCGTATTGATGGAGATGCGTTTCACGGTTATGTCCGTGGCGAACCGCTTCGTGACTATCTGGGCCACGTCGACCGCGCGCGAAATCGCCTTGCCTCTCGCTTTGACGGTGACGGTGCCTGTGCCACCTTGGATCTGAGTCAGGCAAGCCAGGACGTAGTTCATGACTGGCTTCTTCCCGACGTAGATGGTGTTCGGCTCTCTCGGTTCTCTGTGTTCTGTTTGCTCTTCTGTCATTTTGGGTGTGGTCGCAGCCGCCCCGAGCCCTATATATCCGTAATGGCCTGTCCTAGAATCACTGCGTCAAGCCGGCGAATCGCTAGGTTTATCGCCAAACCCTAGTCGGCCTTGACCATGAGACTTTTCGAGTACCAGGCCAAGGACATCTTCAAAGACTATGGCATTCCAGTCCCGAAATCCATCCTCGCCCACGACGTGGCGGCAGCAGGTGAAGCTTTCAGGGGTCTCAACCATCCAGCCGTACTCAAGGCACAGGTCCTCGCTGGTGGGAGAGGGAAGGCAGGAGGAGTGGTCGCCGTTCACGACGACGGAGAGGCAAGGAGAGAGGCGTCGAGAATCTTCGGTCTCTCAATCGGAGGAGAGAAGCCGGCTTCGATACTGGTCGAGGAGTCTTACCCTCACCAATCGGAGCTCTACCTCTCAGTAACCTTAGACAGAGGAGAGAGGTCATTTGTGACCATCGCGACAGCGGCCGGAGGGGTCGAGGTGGAATCGTTGTCAGGCAAGGTGATTAGGAAGGTCCCGCTCGAAGGAATAAACGAAAGCTACGCTCGCGAGGTTGCCGGAGATCTCGACCTCTCCGAGCCTAGCGCGGGGCAGTTCGGGGCAATACTCCTGGCGCTGGAACGTCTTTCTCGTGAGAAGGAGTGCGAACTAGCTGAGATTAACCCGCTCGCAGTCGGAATCGATGGGAATATCATCGCTCTCGATGCCAAGGTCATTGTGGACGACAACGCTCTCTTCCGCCATCCTGAGTTCGCCAAGCTGCACCCCGAAGACGAGTTCGAGGGAGAAGCCTCGCGTGAGGGCTTCGCCTTCGTGAGGCTCGGAGGAGACATCGCCGTCGTGGGGAACGGAGCAGGACTTGTCCTGTCGACCCTCGACCTAGTCGGCGACGCGGGAGGGAAGCCGGCGTGTTTCCTTGACCTCGGAGGAGGCGCACAGCAGGACCGTATCGAGGCCGCCCTTAAGCTCGTAAACAAGCTCCCGGAGTGCAACAGAATCTTAGTCAATATCTACGGAGGAATAACCCGATCAACGGACGTGGCTCAAGGGATCCTGTCCGTGCTGGCTTCCGGCCCGGTGAAACCTATCTACGCGCGGGTCAGCGGCGCCGATGAGGAGGCAGCAAAGGCAATGCTCAAAGACTCCAATGTGAATCTCTACACGACGGCTCCCGAGGCCGTCCAAGCGGTGGTGAAGTCGCGATGATTCTGCCGAAGAAAGGCGATCCGATAATCGTCCAGAATATCACAGGGCGCTACGGCAAGATCCACACAAGGATGATGCTCGATTACGGTACTAACATCGCAGCTGGCGCCACTCCGGGAAAGGGAGGGCAAGAAGTCGAAGGAGTTCCGGTATACAACTCCATGGCTGAGGCCGTTGACAAGTCAGGGGCCAAGTACTCCGTCATCTTCGTTCCTGCCGAATTCACGTATGCCGCGGCAGAAGAGGCATTCCAGGCCGGGATCAAACTGCTGGTAATAATTACGGAAAGGATCCCTATCAGGGACGAACTCAAAATGCTCGAGCTTGCCAGGAGCCATGGGGCTTCGATAGTGGGCCCGAACTGCCCAGGGCTGATCGTTCCGTCACAGAGAGTTAAGCTAGGAATCATGCCTGTCACTGCTTTTGCCCCCGGAAAAGTGGCGCTCTTCTCGAGAAGCGGGACACTGATGTACGAGATAGCAGACCAGATAACCAGAGCGGGCTTCGGTCAGTCGGTCGCATTGGGCATCGGCGGCGACCCCATCAACGGTCTGACTGCGGGTGAATGCCTCGATTTCGTCGAAGGGATGTCTGAGACAGAGGCCGTTGTTGTGGTGGGCGAGATTGGGGGAGACGCGGAGGAAAGGCTCGCAAAGCATGTGGCCAAGACTGCAAACAAGAAGCCTGTGGTAGCCTACATCGCGGGGAGGCATGCGCCCAAAGAGAAAAAGATGGGACATGCTGGCGCAATAATCTACGGTAACTTCGGAACGGCAGAATCTAAGATAGACGCCCTCCGTTCGGCTGGCGTACGCGTGGCTATGACTCCGTCAGAGGTGCCGTCTCTTGTGGCGCAGGCACTCAAGAAGTAAGGGGCATGACTCAGCACCGAAAGCTTCTTAGTCATCTCACGGGGTGGTCTTCATATCCAGGTGGCATGATCTAGGTGCCAATCGCAGACGCGACCAAGAAGCAGATTGCTCAAAAACGACGGCTTTTCCTACAGGTGTGTCTCCGCTGCGGGGCGAGAAACCCTTTGGCGGCAGAGCGATGTAGAAAGTGCAAGTCGGGTGACCTTCGGCTCAAGAACCG
>CAZHNH010000053.1:0-8872 GCA_964533695.1 uncultured Nitrosopumilales archaeon
TGCTCGTGACGAACGTAGCAAGTCGCCCGTTTGCGCTTAGCGACATGTTGCGCCGCCAAAAAAGCGCTGTCAGGAATATTAAATGTTGCGAAAACACCTCCTTTTGGCTCTCGGACCCAGAATGTAGGGAATATTGGAATCTTGACGACACGGTTTGCATGACTCATTACATCGGGTCCTGCGAGATCGAAGCGGATTTCTTGCGGGATGCTCTGCAGTTCGTCTAACAGGCCTCCAAGACGTCTGAATATGACTCGACAGTCTCAAGAAAGTTCCTCACAGCCCGTACAGGGACCACGGCTACTCCTTCGATGAAGTCGCCCTTCGATTCTGAAAAGCTCAAGATGGCTGAGACTATAGGTTTCCCAGCGCCCAAGCTCCTCCTCAGGAGCCGACTCCGATTCAATTGCGCCTGCGCGAATCCGCGCAGCGCAGCGTAGGAGGGGGCCCTCCTCCAGTGTTTGCAGTCGAGGTTGATGACGAAGAGCGGCCCCGTGGCGACGAGGTCTAGCTGCGCCCGCGGACGCCTGAGGTGGACATTTTCCTGTACCGAATAGCCATTCGACCGTAGGAGTTGGGCGCAGAAGCGTTCAAAGTCTCGCCAATCGAGGGACTTCGCAACCTCCTCCTCGGGGACCCCTGATGCGACCCTGCTTAGAGCCATCATCACCGGCACTTCACTCCCGGGCGCCAGTGCGTTTTCTCTTTGAAGATCGTCAAGCCTTTTCTCATCGCCAGCCGCGTAAATCACACCCCTATGCCGCGCCAGCCCTACCCGTCGCTTAGGCATCTGTCAATCGGCCTTGGCGGCATCGGATAAAGCAGACGGCGCCGACGATGGATCACTTGGGAGAGAAAGGGCACGTAGGTTGTGATCGAGTCAGCTCAAAACGGAGGACTTTGCATCGTCTCTGGGGCGTTTCCTTACGGCTGAGAAGAGATAGAGACCATTCACAATCACAAGCAGAAGGATCAACACTTGAGCCCAGTCTAGGACGGGAGGACTAGCCAAAGGAGTCTGCACATTCCCGTTGATGGTAGGGAGCCGAATCAAGGGAAGGAAGGAGGTGTGAAGAGTAAAGCCCTCACTCTTGACATACGAAGCGCGCCAAGACAGGTCCTGAAAAACGAGATAGAGTAGAACGAGGATCAAGGCGTCAATAAAGGCGACCGCGATCCCCCTCCAGGCCACGTTGATCGCCTCGAATAGCGACCGATAAAACCTCTCCGCACTCAAATGTTTAACCGCGGCAGTTTGAGGAAGCCGACGCTGTGCGGCTTCCAGGGAAGAGGGCCACCGTCTACGCGGTCGTCTTCGTCGTTTTTGTATTGGCTTTCGCTTACCTCTTGCTGAACTACACAAGGAGAGTAGACGGGGTCAGCATGCTCCCTACACTGGAGCAAGGAGATCTCGTGGTGATTCAGCCCGTTGCGATGAGTCAATTGCAGATAGGTAATGTGATAGTCTATGGCCCTCCCTGCTCTACGAGCGGGGACTCGGTCATACACAGGATTGTCGCCGGCAATTCGACCACCGGTTTTTACACTCAGGGAGATGACAGGAAGACGAACCCAGGCACAGACCAGAGAGAAGGGATTGCGAGTGCTCCTATCACCCAGGCTTGCCTAGTGGGTCGGGTTGTCTTCGTTGTCCCATATATCGAACGGCTTGCCGCACTGCCGTATGGTCTAAACTATGCCATCGCAGCCGTGATCTTCATAATCATAGTCGTCTCAGAGTTGGCTGGAGGCGGGACGTCCCAGAAACCAGAGGGACAAGAGGTTACGCAGAATCCTCCTACTACTTCCACAAATAAGAGCAGCGCAGCCTACGGCTGAAGGTTCTGTCGATCGGCGCTGTTAACGTAGAAGTCCGTGTGACGATACTTCTTGTCGGGGCATGTAGATGGTCAACTCTAGTGGCCGAATTGGCGCGCGCTAAGGAGTGTCGCAGTGAACGAGTAGCTGTCCCGCAGTGAACTGGCAGAAGGCTTGCTTTTATACTCTTTATATACTCACTGGCCCCCCGCCCAGCGAATGCCCCAGACCAAAGCAATCGTAAGTATCGAGAACGTTGTCGCTTCTGCATCAATAAGCCAGACGGTCGACCTCAACCTAATCACGAAGAATTTCGTGACGGTTGAGTATCATCCGGACCAGTTCCCAGGACTTGTATTCCGCCTCAGGAACCCCAAAACGGCTACTCTAATCTTCAGCTCGGGGAAGATGGTCTGTACAGGAGCGAAGTCGGAGGAGCAGGCGCGCAAGGCAGTAGAGGAGGTAGTAAGACAGCTGAAGAAGGGAAAGATACCGATTAAGAACGAGGCGGTGGTTGAAATTCAGAACATAGTCGCCTCCGCGAGCCTCGGCGGAAAGGTTCACCTCGAAGAAGCCGCCCGCGTACTCCCGAAGTCCATGTACGAGCCGGAGCAATTCCCAGGCTTGATCCACAGGATGGCTGACCCGAAGACCGTGATTCTGCTCTTCGCTTCAGGCAAGCTCGTCTGCACAGGCGCCAAGAAGGAAAGCGAGGTCTACCGGGCAGTCAACAACCTCCACGTCACACTCGAAGAAAAAGACCTTATGGTGTATTAGCCTCTGCGGCCGCCGTCGAGGGGGCCAAAATCATCGGCGGCGTGGCTTGTGGCTGCGTAACCTGCCCACGGAATTCGTTATCGCCTTGACCTCCTTCTCGCCGATGAGCTCCATTGAGAACAAAGTGTCCGCAAGCTCGACGACGTCCGTCAAACAGTGGAGCAATATTCCCTGCTTGCTTAGCGCCTCTCTCGCTCCTTCCATCCTGTCTATCAGCACAGTTGCGTCTGTGACGATTCCGCCCTCCCTCTGAACTGCCTTGGCGGCGGTCAGGATCGTCTTCCCGCTGGTCGAGAGGTCGTCCGTGACCAGAACATTCCAACCGGGCCTGATCTCCCCTTCGACCTCTCTTCCGCTCCCTTGCCTAGAGCCTCTCGTGTAGATTAGGGGTTTCTTTAGCGATAGAGCGAGAGGAGCGGCCAATACCAGACCACCCACGGGTACTCCGCAGAGGGCGTCTGTTCGGGGGGCCTTGGCTGAAACCAGTCGGTTCATGGAGTCTACCGCCAGTGAATAGAGACCAGGGTAGCTCAACATGCCGCTGAGGTTGATGTAGTAAGCACTCTCGCCACCATCTGGGAGGGTGAAAGTCCCGAACTGAAGCGCGCCCGCCTTCACAAGTCCTTCTGCGAGATCACTGATCTGAGAGCGTCGTGTCCTCCAGGCCACAGGTGCTGGCCCCGGCATTCGAGCTTAAAAACCAACGCCGAAAGTGAGGTGATGTTTGCCTGAGATATGGATCCCATATGGCCCAGTTGAGACTCTGGTTACGATACAGGCAGAAAACCTGGCTACGGTGGTAGACCCTAAGCCAGAAAGGGGCTCTGTCGAGACTGAGAGGTTGCTCGACAACTTGAAGGGAGCCTCCGCCCTCTTCATATGCGATGCATCGCCCCCGACGACAGAAGCTCTGCACGAATTCGTCCCTGGAATCTCTTCGTCCCCTGAGCTAAGAGTCTTCGCAGCAGCGCCTAGGCGCGTGGAATCGGCCATACCCGAGTTGAAGGGGCGCATAACCACCCTTCCGCCCCCCTTGTCACGAGAGGACGGTGACAGGAGCAGCCAAAGCAGAGGAACGGGAGGGGGCGCGGAAGGAGGAGCAACTGCAATTTTAGCACCTGAGTTCGTCATGGCGCAGGAGCTGACTCAAAGTGGGGGCAAACTCTTCCTGGGGACATCAAGACCAGACCCCCTGTTCGGTATCATAGACGCGAAGACGGAGGCGTGCCTGAACTGGGTCGCCCACTCCAGAAGGGAGGCAGCAAGGGCGAGAAAGGAAATGGAGCCTTCACCATTCGAAAAGACGAAATCAAAGGAGACAATGGACGACATCGCGAAAGGTATCACAGAGGCGAAGTTTCTCGACATCGTCCCAAGAGGAGGCAAGGTCAGGACGGTCTTGGAAGATGCTCCGTTTGATGCGATAAAGAACAGCTTCATGGAGTCGGCGATCGCCCCAGCCAAGGCCATGGTAGTGGGGACAGGTGGGAAAGGGTACGACGACACCCTTTCGTCAGCCGTGAGGACGGCGTGGAACTCTTTGTCCGCCGTCAGGAAGTCCGGCTCCGTTGTGCTGATGGCCGAATGTTCTGAAGGGCTGGGTTCCACAGCTCTCGACATGGCGGCTACGGGGAGGCTCGCCGGTGAGGGCGGGAGCAGGAGGAGCGCTTACGTCGACGGAATTGAAGACTTCTTTTATCTCACGAAGCTCAGAGACGAGTACGACGTCCTCCTTCTGTCCGGTCTGCCGGAGGTGTACGCAAAGTCAAAGCTTGGACTGACAACTGCCAGGGGCGCCGGAGAGGCGGTAGGCAGGCTCCTAAACAAACTCGGCAGGTCTGGCAAGATGAATGTCGTCACACGGGCCGCGGAGTGCAGGCTCACTTCAGCCTAAAGCGCCCCAAACATGGCCGATCGGGAACCCGGCAAAGCTCTGCGGGAGAGGGATGCAGAGGAGCGCCACAACGAGGGCCCCCAGGTAGATCCACTTCCTTCTCCCTGAAAGCGCCGAGACTTCGTCAAGAACATCCACCTCGCTCGACCTGCTCATGAAAGTCAAGAGATACACGACCGCTGCGAGCGCCCAGTAGTTTGGAGCGTCGATCAGGAAGAGAAGAATGATGCACAAATACGACATCGCCCTCTGAGGGCCCTCCCCCCACGCGAGGCTTGAGAGATGTCCGCCGTCGAAGGCGACCATGGGGAGGAGGGTGACGAATGTTAAGATCAGCCCCACGGTCGCGCCATCCGCGAGCGGGGAGAGCGCCGAGTAACCCGGGGCTATGCTCGGGCCAAACGGCCCAGCAACAGCATCGAGTCCCACCTGGACGATGCTCGGACAGAGGACCTGCGTGCCGTTCACCGTCGCACATCCCTGCAACGGGATTGCTGACTGAATGCTGAAGACCCCCCCCGCAACATAGAGGGCCATCGCCACGGCCAGACCGAAGAGCGGGCCAGCGATGATGACATCGAAGAACCTGTCCCTGTTAACAGCCGGCTCCCTCTGTCGCGAGACTATCCCCAAGGCTGGGAGAGCGGCAGTGATGCCCGGAATCCCGGGGATCGCGAATGGGGCGGGCGAACTCTCCCCACTTCTCCGCGCCATGTAGATATGGCCCATCTCGTGTGCCACGAGAACGCCAATAACCGCGATAACGTAGAGGAAAACCACGGAGGTCTCTGAGAGGGAAGGCCCGTATTGCTGGTATATCCCACCCAGCAGGACGCCGAAGACCACGATAGAGCCGACGGCGAGTAGACCGAGGATGATTGGGATACTGGAACGTTTCCTACCCGCGACGGCCCCTCCCTGCGCTGGCGACTTTCGGACAAAGAGGTGTGTGTCTTTGTCTGTTCCGACGAGCTTTGGGGTGAACCCCGCTCTTCCCAGTTGCTTGCAGAGATCCACGAAACGGTCCTTCGAGTCAGGCGCATACTGGACACTAAATTCCATTTCGTCATCAGGGAGGAGAAACGAGTCATTCACTGTGAACTTTGAACGTACGATGGCTTCAGGGTCTACGGCCTGCGCCGACAACGGGCCGCTTCCACAACATCGCATACAAAAGGAATACCCAAGAATAACAGAGGGCGAGCGACAGCAGCCTGCAGCGAGAGTCCTTACTCAGGAGAGAGGAAGCGGCGGATGGAGAGAGGTCTCGGCAAGACTTTATCATGGGCTGCCTCACGCAGGGCGAGGTTTGCAAAAGGCTGTTGTGGCGAGGCTCGGCGAGTACGAAATCCGCCGCTGTGAGAAGGAAGACATCCCATCAGTGATCGAAATCAACTTGAAGACGCTCCCGGAACACTATTCGGACTACTTCTATTACGAAATACTCGCAGATCACCCGGAGACCTTTCTTGTCGCCGAGCTTAGGGGCGTCCTGGTCGGCTACATAATGTGCAGGGTCGAATACGGCTTTTCTCAGGTGAAGAGGCTGGCCTTGGCAAGAAAGGGACATGTGGTCTCGGTCGCCGTCGATGACGAGCACAGGGGCAAGGGCATCGGCACAAGCCTCATCGCCGCTGCGCACTCGGAGATGGCAAAGAAGTCTGCGACGGAGTGCTATCTCGAGGTTAGGGTGTCTAACACGGAGGCAATCGCACTTTACGAGCGGCTTGGCTACAAAGTGTCAGGGCGATTGGACGCCTACTATAGGGACGGCGAGGGCGCCCTCGTAATGGTCACCAAGGTCGAGAAATGACAGGCGGTGCACTCTTTGCAGGCCTGGCATCGGCACTCGAAAAGGTGAAATCGACCCGTAGCAAAAAGGAGAAGGTCGAGATACTATCCGCCTACCTGTCCGGATTGTCCCCCACCGACGCGGAAACTGCCGCCCGCCTGGCGACGGGAAGGTCGTCAGAGAGGGGGAGCAGGGACGAAGTCCAGGTTGGATATTCGATCCTCCTGAAAGTCGTAAAAGAGGTAACGGGTGCTGACAGGGAGCGCGTCTCCGAAGTATACCTTAAGCACGGGGACCTCGGCGACGTCACGGAAGAGCTGATGTCGGCGCAGAGGAAGCAGCAGGCCCTCTTTCAGGATCCGCTCACCCTCGGCGACCTCGAGGAGACATTCGCAAAGCTCCGATCTACCAAGGGAAAGGGGTCTACCGCAACAAGGAGTATGCTGGTGAAGTCTCTCGTCCTGAGAGCGACGCCCCTCGAGGGAAAGTACATTGTCAAGGTCCTGACGGGCGAGATGAGGACAGGCCTTGTGGCCGGACTCCTTGAGGAGGCGGTCTCGCAGGCGTTCTCCGTCCCGAAGGAGGATGTCGCGAGAGCTCACATGCTGATAGGAGATCCCGGGCTGCTCGCAGCTGCGGCCGCGAGGGGGGAGGTCGGGACACTGAAAATGTCGCCCTTCAGACCTGTGAACTTTATGCTGGCGGAACCCCTCGCCACGCCTTCTGAAGTGATGGAGCACTTCAAGAAGGAGGTGTACGCTGAATACAAGTACGACGGGGTCAGGGCGCAGCTTCACAAGCTTGGGGACGAAGTCAGACTCTATTCCAGGAGGCTGGAGGACATCACGGCGAGCTTTCCGGAGGTCGCTTCGTCGGTCCGGGGGGTGACCAGAGATTTCATACTCGACGGAGAAGTGGTCCCCTTTGCTGAAGGGCGCCCGCTACCGTTTCAGCTCCTACAGAGGAGGCTAAGGAGGGTGGAAGGTTCCGAGGATGCCGCGAAGAAGGCCCCGGTGACGTACTTCGTGTTCGACATGTTATATCTGGACGGCGAGGAGAAGGTAGGCTCCGCTCTCTCGCAGCGCAGGCTTGAGCTAAGGGCCGTGCTGGAGAAGGTAGTCCCACTGGCCCACTCCGAGTCCGTGCTAACAGCTTCGGAGATAGCGGCCGCCTTTCGGAGGAGTAGATCCCTCGGGTACGAGGGGCTTGTCCTGAAGGACCCTAACAGCCTCTACACGATGGGAAGGAGAGGGTCAGGCTGGGTAAAGCTGAAGGAAGAACTGGACACCATAGATGCGGTCATCGTAGCCGCGGAATATGGCCACGGCAAAAGGGCAGGGGTTATTTCGGACTACACCTTCGCGGTTCGGGACGGCAACTCCCTGAAGACTATCGGGAAGGCGTACAGCGGTCTCTCCGACGAGGAGATAAGGGAAATGACGGCGCGAATGAAGGAGCTGACCGTCGAGGACCATGGATACTATAGGCGGGTAAAGCCAGAAATCGTAGTTGAAGTCGCCTTTGACAGCGTACAGAAGAGCGGGCGCCACGACAGCGGGTACGCCCTGCGTTTCCCAAGGATAAAGAGGGTCAGGACGGACAAGTCGGCTGGAGAGATCGACACGATGAAGAGGGTGGCCGCTATCTTCTCCAGACAGAAACTCAAGCTCGAGGGAACTGCAGACAATTATAAAGGCGAAAGCCCGCAGTAATGATTACGAAGACGGTCAAGTAGCTCGCACATAGCTTTCCTTCTTCTTGATGCAGCCCGCCAGCCCTCCGCTCATCCTGGGGCTTATATGCGTCCCCGGAATCCGTAACGGGGTCGTTGCTCGACCAGCTCCTCATCGCAGTCTCGTTCGCAATAGCGGCGTATCAGGACGTCAAGTACAGGGCGGTCAGCGACTTGGTTTGGATTCCCGCCCTTGTCGGCTCCGCCTACGGCATCTACTCCCTCTTTCCCAATCTTGACTTCCTCCTCGTCAAGCTCGGCCTGCTTGGGGGGATCGCGCTCGTCTTCGCCGTCCTCGGCTTAGTGGGGCAGGCAGACGCAATAGCGCTCGTCTTCATTGGTGCCGACCCTTCCCGTCTCTCACTCATCCTCCCCCTGGGATTCGCGGCCGTCGCCGCGATCGTTCACATCGCGTACTTGGCCTTGACAGGCGAGGGATGGGGATCGAAGACCATCCCTATCAACCAGTTTCAGAAGGAACAAAAATGGATTCCCGTCGCGGTTGTGGTCGACGGCGTAAGAACGGAGGTCGACAGCGACGTGAACGTTGCGAGAGACGAGGTCGAGGCAAACCCGGAGGAGGGGACGCTCGTCGAGGTGAAGTACGGCGTCCCGACTGTCGCCTATCTTGGTCTGGGTTACGTAGCCTTTCTAGTCTACCTTTTCGCTTTCGGAAATGCCGCTATCCTTTAGCGGTCGCCTGTCGAAGTTTGGCCAGAGCGAGGTTAAATCTCGATCGGCTCGGAGGCTGCCCTCGCATGGTGTTTGTAGTCCTTGAAGGATTCTCTGGTACGGGAAAGACGACGATTGCAAAGAGGCTAGAGAAGCTCGGCTGGCTGAGGTTGCAGGAGTCTGCCCA
>CAZHNH010000054.1:0-4034 GCA_964533695.1 uncultured Nitrosopumilales archaeon
ATGAGCGGCCGTCGCAGCTGTGCTGGTCCTCACTGGCGCATCCAGTTTTGTCCTGGCTTGCGCTTGAGGGTGAAGCGTTTATCATAGGTGCGCCTGTTCCTTACTTTGGGTATCTTTCCAGGCTTCGGCTTCCCTTCAAGCTTTGGAGTTTGGCTGCGGACTTTGCCGGCCTTAGTGACTGGAGGCAGTCAGCACTAAGCTGGACTGCTGACTCCCGTGAGTCGGCATGTTTCTGTATCAAACCTCCTTGGTTTACCATTGGTATGATGGTAGATTAATGTTTAGTGAGTGAGTCGTGACTTCGAAGGAACCGGAGTGTTCTACAACTCAAGACCGGTCCAAAACCCTTTAACAGACAGGACGACGGGTGCGCTCGAAGTCAATTGACCTCTTCCCCCGTGCGTGAGAAAACGGAATCCGATGCCGACACTGCGGGGGACGGAGGCACCCCGGGCGCGGGACTCGATCTTGAGAGTATCCGCCAGAAATCTATAGCCGCAGCGGAAGAGGCCATCAGGAAGGCGGGGTC
Organism: uncultured Nitrosopumilales archaeon; assembly: GCA_964533695.1. Taxonomy (GTDB): domain Archaea; phylum Thermoproteota; class Nitrososphaeria; order Nitrososphaerales; family Gagatemarchaeaceae; genus UBA183. Next base: position 530 of record CAZHNH010000054.1, read on the forward strand.
GCGCCCCGACCTGCACTTAGTCCAAGCCATACAGGCTCTGGACGACGCAGACAAGTTCCTCAACGTAACGTCGACAAGGGCCGCTGAGTGGTACGGACTGCACTTCCCTGAACTGACGCAGATGGTACAGGACAATGCAGCGCTGTGCAAGATGATCCTTGCAGCAGGGAGGCGGGACGGATTCACTTCGGACCTCCTACAAGGTAGAGGGTTCACGGAGAAGAAGGTTGAGGCAATACTCTCTGCCCGTGATAGGTCAAAGGGGGGAGACATAACGGATGTCGACCTTGCAAGAGTGAAAGCACTGTCGACAATTGCTGTGGAGATAGGCGCCGAAAGGGAAAAGCTCAACGAGTACGTCGAGGGGGCTATGAGGAGGATTGCTCCAAACGTCTGCGAGATCGCCGGGGCTACAATAGGTGCGCGATTGATGGCGAAAGCAGGCGGCCTGGACAGGCTCGCGGTCCTTCCTGCTAGCACCATACAGATACTTGGGGCCGAAAAGGCACTGTTCAGGGCACTTAGGACAGGGGCGAGGCCTCCGAAGCATGGCGTCCTCTTCCAGCACGAGGCTGTCCACGCCGCCCCGAAGTGGCAGCGCGGAAAGATAGCAAGGACGATAGCGAACAAGATAGCCATAGCGGCAAGGGTAGACTACTACAGGGGTTCGGCAGAAGAATCTATCAAAGCAGGGCTCGACAAACGATTGGAGAACATCAGAGAGAAGTATAAGGAGCCGCCGTCCCCCCTTCTGCGCGAAAGACGCGAAGGGGGTCGAGGAGCCAACGAAAGCGGCCGCCGTGGCGGATACGGCAATTCGCGCGGGGGCGGAGGCGGGGAGGGCCGGTACCGAGATAGGAGGGGCGGTGGTTATGGAGGGGAACGTAGAGAAGGGCAGGCCCACGGCCGTGAAGGCAGAGACGACTGGAGCAGAAAGAAGTACAAGAAGAAGTTCAGTCAGAGATGAGCACTGTCGTGAGGAGGGAGGATAGACACGGGAGGACCTTCCTGCTAACGCGGAACCTTGCGAAGGGCCACAGGGTCTACAACGAGGAGCTTGTTGTCAGGGACGGCACCGAGTACAGGACGTGGGACCCATTCAGGAGCAAACTGGCGGCGGCGATCCTGAAGGGGCTTCACGACGACGTCGTGAGGGCAGGGGACAGGGTTCTCTACCTCGGGACGTCGACAGGGACTACTCCGTCGCATGTTTCAGATATCGTAGGTGAGAAGGGATTAGTGATAGGAGTAGAGTTCGCCCCGCGTGTTGCTAGAGAATTCGTGGAGAACGTCGCGAGGCAGAGGCGCAACGTGATACCGTATGTGGTCGACGCACGCGATCCTTCAAGGTACAACATTTCGAAGGTGGACCTCGTCTACTGCGACATCGCCCAACCGGACCAGACCGAGATCGCCGTGGAGAATTGCAGGGCGATGCTGAAGCCTGGAGGAACGCTTCTCTTGGTGGTGAAGGCGAGAAGCATAGACGTCCTGAAGGAACCTGAAACTATATTTGCGGAGGAGAGGCGGAAGCTCGAGGGGGCCGGATTCAAGGTAGAATCGAGTTTGGACCTAGCGCCCTTTGACAAGGATCACGCTATGATATGTGCCAGAATGCAGGCTTAACAAAAAACAATCTGTTGGGAAGTAAGCCGTGATTCCTTGGACAGGCACTCGAAATGTCTTACGTTATCTCCCATCCATGATATGGTGGTCTCCCGACGTTGATGGTACACCGTGGTTCTTTGTGAATTCTAGACGGCGACCTGTGGTGAAGTACGAGCCTCAGCCGCCGGCATGTCAGGCTTGGGCAACAGGCCATTCCTGAACCTCTCCCACGACTTCCAACTCCTTCTTGTCCAATCTGGAGGGAACCGTCCCTCTTCAAGCAGCTTCCTGAAGTAAATCTTCGTCTTGGGGTCGGAAGGATATCCGGAGCCGAAGTCCCCATGCAGGCGTCTTAGCCTTTCGACCTGCCGATCCCGCTCAACCTTCGCGAGTATTGAAGCTGCTGAGACAATTGGGAAGTCTCTGTCTGCTTTGTGCAACGCAGTTACTCTGCATCTAGATTTCATGTTACTGTGGACGTTGTCCTGGAACCTCTTCGGGACAGTGTCGCACGCGTCAACTGTTACGCTTCGGGCTTCGAGCTGATCTATGACCTTTGCGAAATACACGGCTTCTAAATAGTTCAGCTTTCTGTACTTGGTACCGGTCAGGACCGCCTTGTCTATTTCGGCTGGCTCGATGAGAGCCCAATAGGCCCGGCTGCAGGTCTTCAGAATCTCTGTGTACAGAGTCTCGCGTTGTCTTCGGGTGAGCATCTTCGAGTCCTTGACGCCGAGCTTCTTCAGATCTCTGATTCCAGATCGAGTCGCAGACACCCCAGCGACAACCATCGGGCCAGCTAAACACCCCCTCCCGGCCTCGTCAGCCCCTCCGATCAGAGCGAACTTCCGTATCTCGCTCATTATCCGGCCCCGCCGTGCATTCCGTGCTTGCCTAGCACACCTTCGGACCTCCTGCCGCGCCGAGAATAGCCCTGGCAAGCGACTCGTCGGCGCCAGCCCTATTTTCGAAACTCAAGACAACAGTCTCAGTTGCCTTCTCTCGCAGTTCGGCAAGCAGATCATCCTCGAGTCTTTCGTGAACCACAGCCAGTGTGGGCTTCCCCGATTCAATGCAGGCCTTCACTCCCCTCCTGAACTCTGGGCTCACTAGCTCCATAGGTCCGACCTCGTCGATTACGATGACTTCGGAAGATGCAGCCGCCTTCAAAAGGCCCGCCGCACCGACAGAGGACAGGTCTGCAAGGTTAACCCGATAACGGCCTACCCGTGGCCCAAGCCCTACTGAAGAAGTGGCGAGGACTCCTTTGGTTCCATCAGTGAGATTTACGACATCGAATCCAACCCTCACCCCTCTTGACCTCTTCTCGGCTGTCGAACAGCCGCCCACAATAATGCCTGCGCTTTTCAGCCTTAGAACGACTTTTGAAACGACGGTCGATTTTCCCACACCAGGGGGGCCCGTCAGTAGCCATATGCCGTCTCTAGGTTGCCCGTTGATTCCCATGGCGCGGCGCTGGACATTGAGGTAGATGAATCTGTGTCTCTTCAGCCCTTTCTCCCTGAATTCGGCCACGGATCGGTCATCGATTCGTGAGAATACGCTGTTCCCCGTTGTCCGATTCGCTTAACAGGCCACTCCCATTCGTACCATGGCTTGAGGCTAATCAGGACCGAGGAGGGGAAGACTGGACTCATCGTCCCCAAGGAGAGCTTCTCCCTCGTTCCTCCCTCTGTTCCAGTATTCTACAACCCGGCCGCTTCAATCAACCGGTCCGTCTCCGTCGCCATAACCGACGCAACCGGGGGCTCTAGCTTCTGTGACGCTCTTGCTGGAATCGGAGCCAGAGGCGTCAGATTAGCGACAGAGGTGAGAAACAGGAAACTCTTCGTCTCGATGGTGGACATCAACGGCGAATCTGTCAAGCTAGCACACA
>CAZHNH010000055.1:0-3618 GCA_964533695.1 uncultured Nitrosopumilales archaeon
CTTGCCGTGAACCCAGAACAGCGCGTCGCCCTAAGGATCTACAGGAAGGCGGGCTTCGTAGTCTCTGGGAGGACGGAAAAAGAGCTGAAGGTCGGCCGGAAGTTCTACGGCATGGTGTTCATGGAGAAACTTCTGACGCCAAGAGCGAGCAGGCTGTCAGCCAGAAGAGCTCAAGCCCTGCTGTAGATCATTCTGAGGGAGTCGAGCTGAGCGTCGACTGGAACCTTGCCATTGGGGCTTGTCGCAAGTACGATATACTTCACTCCGAGGCTCGAGAGCCTTTCCACTATCTCACCATTCCCCTTTCGGTTGCCGGATAGCATTATCCTCTTCTCTCCCTGGCTCCCTAGGTACTCAGACTTTTCGCTTCTCGAGTCGATGCCGATTCTCACGCAGATGTCCTTCTGCTCCCCTCCAGGCATCTTCCTGAACCTGGCGACCAGGCTTTCGAACTTGTCCAAGGGTGAGACGTTCGGATGCCAGGCGTCCCCGAGATTTATCGCGCGCGCCATGGCGGCTTCGCTTGTGCCACCGACCCACATTGTGAGCCGCTCCTGGATAGGTCTTGGTTCGAACACCGCGTCCCTGAACTTGATCCGGATATGCCTTCCGTCCTGAAACTGCGTTTCTCCTCCTTTCCACAGAGCCCTGATTAGCTTGATCGATTCGTCGACCCTCTTGCCTCTGTCGTGAAAAGAAGACCCAAGGTTGGAGAACTCACTCTCGTTCCAACCCGCGCCTATTGCGACCATTACTCTCCCTGAACTCAGGTTGTCTATCGTGGCTAGCTGTTTTGCGACGATGACGGGGTTCCTCATCGCTATGATCAGAGAGGAGATGCCGAGCTTCACCCTCTCGGTTATGGGAGCGAGGTAGGCCATGCAGGTGAGGGTTTCGAGTATCCGCTCGTACGGGGTCCCGCTATTCCTCTGCATCAGGATGTGGTCGGTGAGCCACACGGAATCGTAGCCGAGGGTTTCTGCCTCGAGCGAGACAGTCCTCAGTTCCTTCACAGAATAGTTTCCGTAGTTGGGGACGCAGACTCCAAACTTCATCGTGGCGACCTTCCTGGACGTTTCGACCTTGTCCCTGGCGGCATATCTCAACCCTGCTTCAAGGCTGCGAGTATTTCGTCTGTGCTCCTCACTCTCCCGATTCGCTTGAATGTGTGGTCGAAAGAGTTCGAATGCTCTTCCACCGACCGTGCGGCTGTGGCATCCTCTGCGAATATCTGCTGATAGCCGTATTCGTAGGCGAACCTTGCCGTGCTTTCGACTCCCACGTTCGTCGATATGCCGCAGAGCACGATGGTGTCGAGCCCTCTCCGCCTGAGCTGCAGGTCCAGATCTGTCCCGTAGAACGCTCCCCACTGTTTTTTCGCGATCATAACATCGTTATCCTTGGGCCCGAGCTCCGGAACGATTTCGGCCCAATCCTTCGGACGCTGCTGTTGGCCACCGCCTGTGCTCCATGGCTGCTGGTCAGCAATCGGCTTCAGCCTGTCCGCTTCAGACGCCGTGACATGCACTAGGAATACGGGCATCCCGCTCTTCCTGAACGCATCGGCCAGCCTGCTCGCGTTCGCCACAACGGTGGCTGTGCTGTAGGGTTGAGCAGGCATTGCCAGGATACCCTTCTGCAGGTCTATGACAACGAGGGCCGTCTTGCCCTTGTCGATTTCAAGCGAAGAATATGATGGTGCTGCTACCAAGTTGCACTCGGGGCACAGGGATTAGGCACCCGTATATTCCCTTCTCTTCATCCAGCAGCACAGCTGTTAATACCCGCTCTCGGACCTTATCGTATGGCCTGGTCAGGGGACCGCTTCGAAGGAACCAGGCCGAACACCGCGACCTTTTCAAAGGCTCTGGCCCTCATTCGTTGAGGGCCGAAATATTTCCGGAGCGATGCCCTCACGAGTGTGATCTTGTCCAAGTTCATTCTCCCGAACTTCAGTCGGCTCGCACGCCTCACCTCGGCAAGCAAGTTGTCAACATCGGAAGCCACGAAGTGGGCGAGAGTAACATGGGGTATCATCTTGGCCCCTTCGTATTTGCCGTGTGTGACCATGCCTTTCAGGTTCTCGGCCAAAGCATCGTTAAGACGCACTATCCTCTCTTCACCATCTCCGACCTTGACATAGATGGCGTTGGGGAAAATCGACAGACCCTCAAGGCTTACTTCGAATGGCTTCATCCGCGAGGTCACGCTCTTTGCGACCTCGATGATCTTGCTCAGGTTCTTCGGCTCTACCTGATCTCCGAGCGTTCCCATCGGTTTGATTGTAATATGAAACGTGGCAGGATGAGTGTAGATGTGACGAGGGTCGGCCTTCATTAGACGCTCCTGAATTTGGATGAGTGAATCACGTAGGTCGGCCGGAATCAAACTCAGACAGACAAGGAGCGGATACCTGTCTGACAAGACCGTTCCTTCTCCTCGCAAGTTGTCAGGAACGATTTTCATTCCGCTATTCTACACCACGTTTCGCAACGGCGTTTGAAGTTTAATTGTGGGGAATATCGTTGGCCTCCTAGAATGTGGTCGTGAGATTTGACTCGAAGTACTCCCGAAGGATCTCCCCCATTAGATCTCTTGGACCGAAGACGCTGCTAAGGTCCGAGCGTGTAATCCAGAGGCACTCGTCATGTTCTTTGCTTAGAGTAATTTGGAAACTCTCGTCGGTCGGCCTTAGCAGGTAGACGATCAGAGATTTGCGGTGTTTGAGCCTCGGCTCCTTTTGGTAGTCTCGCTCGCCAAGTTTTCGGACGACCGAGGTGGAAAGACCCGTTTCCTCCATCACCTCTCTCCTTATGCCGTCTTCAGGGGCCTCCCCAGATTCAAGTCCGCCTCCTGGGAGGTCAAAGACACCTGGCAGGAAACTCTCAGTCGTGGATCTTCTGAGAACCAGGACAGTGTTCTCGCGTGGGATAATCCCGACTACTCCGACCGGTCTCAGTCTAGACCACGCTCAGAGGCATCCCGAGTCAGGCTATTGCCTCCATGACCTGCGGCCTGCGTTTCTTCTTGGCCCATAGGCGCTCGATCAGGTGCGCGACGTCTTCGTCCGACATTGTGTCGAGGATCCTGTGAACCTCGTCGTGGTCAATAGCCCCCAGCATGTCTTGGACATCTCTGTCGGTGGCATCCTCTGGAACCTTTAGGCGTAGACGACGCGCTCTCGTCTGAAGACGCCGGAAGCAAGGCAAGACAAATCAACCGTTCAGAGGTTTGTAATCACTCTTTCCCCAAATAGTGAAGTCTCACAATGAACTCTGGTCAGATGCGCTCATCAAAGCAGATTCTACTGTGTGTCAGCGCTCAGGTTCTGACGAAGTTCGGCACCTTGTTTGGGAGCTCGAAGGAGAACTCCACAAGCCCACCCTTGCGTCCTTCTTTCATCCAATGACATTGGTAGACCAGTTTCTTGGTGCCTCTCTTCTCTGTCGTGTACACGTTAGGGCGCCCCGATGCCATCGCCTTCTTCAGCTTCTCCTGTGCCTCCGACGGGTGGCAGTCCAGTAAGTTCTTCCCGATCAGGGACTTCCCTCCGTCTTTTGCGCTTACTTCTGCGGACCTTTCGTTCAGGTAGAGAATTTTGTATTTTCTGTCGCAGAC
>CAZHNH010000056.1:0-3106 GCA_964533695.1 uncultured Nitrosopumilales archaeon
TCGCTCCGTAGGCGCTCTAGACGGCGATGATTCCATACAACAACGGGAATCCCACAAGCAGTTCCAGAAGCTCCCGAGAACCTGCCGCAACTGTGGGAGCATCCAACGCCTCTACAGGATCCCCCCGGGGGATCAATGAGCGGAGACTGCGTCCGGACGACGGATTCCTCTGGCCTGGGCTTCGAGTAAAGTCAAGACGCGAAGTGGTCGCAGGGACAACCACGAATATCACATCCGTCCCTGGATGCGCCGCTTCTTCCCTGGTGGGAAGACCGAGGGTGCTTACAACTGGAACAGATGTCTGCGCGGTCTTTGTGGTTGACCATGAAAACGAAAGGCGAACCACCTGCCCTATAGCCTTTCCAAAGAGCGATATTCCTCTGGTACTGTGAAATCCAGCTGCTCGCCGTGATGTAGTGCCCTGCCTCCCATGCTGACGACCGTATTGTTTACAGAGGAGTTTTGCAGCAACCGAGCCAGCTTACAGCATAGAAAGATGAAAGGTAAGCGATCACGGACTCATATGACATTTGAGTTCAAACTTCTTCTAGAACATTGCCGATTCGGGTCCAGCGGGGTCTGGACCCAGTAGCACCGAGTCCCTTCCTGAGCCGTGGTCTCCACCAAGCTGACCCCTTCAGCCTACCAAGAGGTAACAGCTCAGGCGACCGGCACCGGTACTACCCTTCTGATTGGAAGCACGAGAACGCCCTTCTGATTAGACACACTCAAGGTTGCACTTGGGACAGCGCGCCCACGCGCGCTTTCGTTAACAGGCCAGGAAGACCCAGGCCAGCTAGAATGAGGCAGGACAGTCCACGCGCGCGCCGGGGAGAGCAGCCTTAACCGCGCACCCCCTCCCTTCAGTGCGAGTGCGGCCACATATTCATGAACGTGAGCATCGCTAGAGTCCAAACAGCTCAAGACACGGGTCGCTGTGCGGTTCCAACCTCTGAATGTCAAGTCGGATGGCGAAACGCGCTGCCAAGTTGTAAATAACACGTCTCGGCTCGAGTGCGTGGGAGGTGATATGGTAAATGCCAACGAATTTCGAGTTCACGAGACAAACCAAGGCAAACATTTCGGATACGATGGATTTCTATATGCACCCAGAGTTTCTCGCCCAAACCAGTCCTGACGTATTCAAGCAGGTAACAATCAAGAGCAAAGACGCAGACACCATTGTCTACGAATGGCAAGCCGTAATGATGGGGCGGAAGGTTTCCGGAGTCAACAGACTTACAGTCAACAGAGATGCTCACACAATCACGACGGAGACGATAGAGATGCAGGGAGGGCAGAAGGGCAGCGTTATGACCGATTCGTTCAAGGAACTGCCAAACGGAACTGAGATCAGGTCCACACATGCAATGGAGATGGGAGCCTTGGGCTTCCTGGCCAAAGGATGGTGGAGATCTATCGTCGAGAAGGGGTTTGACGAGGAAGTAAAGAGACTCGATGCCAAATCAAGTCAATGAGTAGTAACCAGGTCACGCTCCTTCGAGTAGTAGCAGCCCTATGTCTCTGAGAGTAACCACTGCATTCTTTTCCAAAGGTTTCTTCATGCAGGCATGCTAGTACCCCCAGGACAGAACAGAAACAATCTCAGGGTCAGAAATGAGATAGGCGAAGGGTGTGCGGTCACCGGTCGTCATACCTAACCGAGTTCAAATTCTGAGTTCGGGAAGGAACGACATGGATGCGTTGATTTTATTGCCGCCCTAACCACAAGAGTCCAAAGCAGTCTTGCAAGCTTTTCCGTCCGTTCTCATTTGCGCGTCGTAGTTGAAAATAGTCGAAACGGGTTCTTCTCGAGGTCTTCTCGAGCTGAGGGCCTTCTAGCGATGCATCATAAAGATTCTTATGATGCATTGGTTCTACCCAGAATCCGTGGTCTTCTCGAGGAACTCTGAAAGGGAAGCCCGCCTTCTCGATGAGTGGAGGCAGGGCAGACCTGCGAGACAGGCGGCAATCAATACAGGAACTCCCGAAGGCACGACTTACTACTATTACAGGAAATTCAACAAGGACCCCGAGAAGGCAAATCGCCTAGCCATCAGCCTGAAGCCACTAAAGAAACTGAACCCAAAGGACATCATGCTTCAATCTCTTGCCCTTCAGACTGCTGATGAGACTTCAGCCAGGTTTGTCGAACTAATTAAGCAGGGTAAGTACCCTCAGGCTGAATATTACATCAAGGCCGTACGGGAAGCCACCCGCCTTAGACGTGAGCAGGTTAGCGGAGTCAATAGCTTTACCGCCCTTTACATGGCGAATCCTCAGCGGAACGCGGCACTAATCCCTGACGTCGCCAGGGAATGGGTTCAAATGGAGATGGAAGAAGGGCACACATATCTCGAGGCTATCGAGAGATTGAAGAACTCGATGGCACCCATGTTGCTGCTTGACAAGACAAAGACCCAGGCCGCAGGCTTCGGCTTGGCCTTTGAGGCTCTGAAAGCGGAGTATCTCTCGAAGCAAGCGAAGAAGAAAGTCGAGGAAACGCCAAAGGCTCCCGACACAACAGCGGGTGAAAACCCGAACGAACAGCCGAAAAGGAAAATCAGCTCTGAAGAGTTTAGAAAAATCGTCGACGAGATCGCCGAAAAAGATATGCGAGAAAGCGAAAAATTCCGCATGGATGCCGAATCAAGAGGACAGAGGGTTACATCCACTCCGATCAAATTAGTAGCGTCTCGGTCCAATCCCAGTGTTTCGCAGAGTGCGAAGAAGCCGAATTGGAGAGACGTTGATGGTCCCAGTCCTAATCAACCGCCAAGTGAAGGGACGAAGAGTGACACCACCTCCTCCTCCAAACCGGGACGCTCGTCGAATCTACCCGATTCGAAGAGAAGGAAAGGCTAGAGCGGCTGTCGAAGGTTAGTCGAAGATAAGTCCTTCAGGTTCAAAACCTTTCAATTCCGGATGCTGAGTGGAGGTCACCCCCTTACAAGACAGAGGCGCTCCTTGTCATCCTTGGCTATACTCTGGTGTTCCACGTACCTAGAACTGGTATTGCGCACATACGTCAGAATCCTTGTCCCCTACTCGCCTTCAGTCCTGCTCAACTAGGCCACCCTACCCAAGAATCTGCTTTCGTTCCAGG
>CAZHNH010000057.1:0-2996 GCA_964533695.1 uncultured Nitrosopumilales archaeon
TTTTCTTCGACGGGAGTGATGACAGGCACGGCATCGATGATAACGACATCAGTGCCACCATGATCACTGCAGCAGAGTCGGAGGCCGCCTCCTCATTGGCGTCCACGAAATACGCCTCTATCTCGTGGAACTTGGGGGACCCCTTCCCGCTAGATGATGCCTAGCTCTTTCCCTGCCTTTCCGAAGGTCGAGACAGCGAAGTCGACGTCCTCGTTCGTTAGCGCGGCATTCATTATCGTCCTGATTCTCGCCTTTCCCTGCGCCACCATCGGGTAGACGATGGGGAGGGCGAAGACCCCAAGCTCGAAGACACGCAAGCTGAGCTTCTTTGCCTTTCCGCTCTCCCCGACCATCACCGGGGTAATGGGTGTCTCGCTTCTGCCGACGTCGAAGCCGAGGTCCTTCATTGCCTTCTTGAACCGGCGCGTGTTTTCCCACAACCTCTTGACGTGCTCCGGCTCTCGTTCAAGCACATCAATCGCAGCCATGCATGCGGCTGCAACCGCCGGCGGGTGCGAGCCGCTGAGGAGCCACGTCCTGGACTTGTTGTAAGCGAAGTTAATCAGGTCCCTTGAGCCAGAGACATGTCCCCCGACCACCCCGAAGGCCTTGGAGAAGGTTCCCATCTCCACATGGACCTGTTCTCTGCTGAGTTTGAAGTGCGAGACAATGCCCCTTCCTCCATCTCCAAGAACCCCCTCTCCGTGGGCGTCGTCGACATAGACCATCGCGCCGTGCTCGTTTGCGAGCTTTGCGATCTTGTCGAGGGGCGCTATGTCACCGTCCATGGAAAACACACCGTCGGTGATTATGAGGATCCTCCTAGGGATGAGCGGAGTCTTCTCTGCGGAGTCAAGGACTCGCCCTAGGTCGTCAGCGTCAGCATGCTTGTAGACACCCCTGTCCGCATGTGAGAGCCTTACGCCGTCGATGATGCTGCCGTGGTTCAGCTCGTCACTGATTATCAGATCTCCCTTCCCCACGAGTTGCGGGATCAGACCCGAGTTCGCTGCGAAGCCCGTCTGATAGACGAGCGAGCCCTCGGCGCCTTTGAAAAGGGCCAAGCGCCTCTCGAGCTCAACGTGCAAGTCCATGTTCCCTGCAATCGGCCTGACTGAGCCCGATCCTGCCCCATGTGTATTCACCGCCTTTATAGCGGCTTCCTTCAATTTCGGGTGATTACTCAGCCCGAGGTAGTTATTGGAGCAAAGCATTAGCACCTTCTTCCCATCCACCTGGCACCATGGGGAGCTCGGCCCGCCTAGAACTCTGAGCTTCCAGTCTATCTCCTGTTTAACCAGGTCGTCGTACTCCTCCTTTAGGAACGAAGTAGGGTCGCGCATCACTCTCATCCCGCGGCTCATGGGGAGCCGCTAAACGTCTTTCTGTTGAAGCTCCGCTTTCAGCCTCTGTTCAAGCTTTGAAATCATGTCGCTGGTCATTCCCGCCAGGTCGTACTCTTGAGACCACCCCCAGTCCTGACGCGCCTCTGAATCCGAGATCGACCTTGGCCAGGAATCAGCGATATCTTGGCGGTGGTCCGGGACGTAAGACACCTTGAAACCAGGGACGTACTTGCGGATTTCAGACGCTATTTCGCCTGCGGAGAAGCTCACGGCGGCAAGGTTGTAGCCCATGTGCCTAGGCACCCTTTCTCTGTTCGCCTGCATCAGTTCGACTGAAGCGCGAAGGGCGTCAGGCATGTACATCATGGGGAGTACCGTGTCCTCTCTGAGAAAGCATGTGTAGGCACTCTTTTTCAGAGCTGCGTAGAAGATCTCCACCGCGTAGTCCGTGGTCCCTCCTCCCGGAAGCACCTTGCTGCTAATCAGGCCTGGGTATCTGATGGACCGCACGTCGAGGCCGTACTTCAAGAAGTGGTAATTGCAGAGGAGTTCCCCCGTCACCTTTGTGACGCCGTACATTGTGGTCGGGTTCAGTGGGGAGGCCTGCGGGGCGTTCGTCTTACGTGCATCTGGACCGAACACAGCTATCGAGCTCGGCCAGAATACCTTCGAGACTCCGCGGTCCAAAGCTATCCCGAGTACATTCTTGAGCCCGTCCAGGTTCACCCGCCACGCGAGTTGAGGGTTGACCTCCCCGGTTGCCGAGAGCAGGCCAGCGAGGTGGTAGATGACCCCGATGTCATGGTCTTTGACTACCCTGGCAAGGGTTGCCGCGTCGGTGACGTCAACATGCTCGAAAGGCCCTCCGTCCGAATCGGGGTCTCGCGACTCCCTCACGTCCGCCGCCACGACTTCGTTTCTCCCGTAGAGGGTTCGAAGGTAAGGCACGAGCTCGGAACCGATTTGGCCCTCCGAGCCGGTCACCAGTATCCTGGGAGCCAACGGGCGCGGTCTGCATTCTTAAGTGGTTTAAGCGTTGAACAGCAACGCGGCGCTTACGAGAGTATCTTCATCGTGATTGTGGAGACGACCCCGGACTTCGATCTGAGGTTATCCGCGATAATCGACTTTACCGCCTGATCATCGGGCCCTTCCACCATAACGAGGAGATCGTAAAGGCCATAGAGCTGGTAGACCGAGAGTATTCCTGGCATCGACTTTAGGGCGGCGATACTCTCCTCCTCAGCACCAGGGCTTAGGTTGACAAGCACAATCGCTCTTTCCATGCCGACCGTGCACCATGCAAGGACGTGGATTAAAGAATATCCAAAGGTGTGAAGGTAGCCCCATCTGGCATTAATGACCAGCGATGCGACTGAGAGCGGAATCAAGCGGTATGAACTCCTCAGATCCGTCTGCCATGTTCCTGAGAGTGACCTTCCCGGCTTTGACTTCCCTTTCTCCAAGTATGAGTACCCAGGAGGCGCCTGCGCGGCTGGCATCCTCCAGCTGTTTGGAGAGGGGCCGCTGTAGGAGGGCGGATTCCGCAGGGAAGCCTCTTTCGCGGAGCTTGCGCAGTATCCTGCGCGATTCCTCCCGAGAGCCGCGTAGTCCGGCAACGGCTACGTAGACGAGAGTCCTCCCGTGGCC
>CAZHNH010000058.1:0-9640 GCA_964533695.1 uncultured Nitrosopumilales archaeon
GGGAATCCCCCACGTAGACGAGGCAGCGTGGCCACGTCGCCATAGGGCTGCTCCCTCCCGGACCTCGCCCGGTTCGGCAATCAAGAGTCAGGGCCTCTCCTTCGAGAGGGCTGCTCCTCATGACCGCCCGCCCCGGCGTGAGTTCGTCTCCCCCGTCCTGCGCGGGTCGCGAGGAAGGTGGCTTTACCCGACGGTTACTGGCGCTGCGTGAAGCCGGTTTCAGCCGAGCGGGGACGGCTGACCCCCGTTCCCTACCCACCGCCGAGCCTCGGGGGGCTAGCCCGCATAATTAACGTGCTGTTTTATTGTAGTTTTCATTCTGCAGACGCTGCAGAGGGTCGACGAGGTCGGCCGCCCACAAACGGAGCAGCGACAACAAGTCTTCCTGTCGAACTTCGCGTAACGCGAGATAACTTCCAAGCTCGACCTGAGGAGTACATTCTTCATTCCCGGGTGAGTCGTCTCCATCATGTTGAGAAAGTCCCGAACTTCGGTCCTCAGCCCTTCATGCATGTAAGGGCAGCTTACGCTTTGGAAAGAAACGCCAGACTGGTAGGCGAATAGTGCGACCTCTTCTTCGTAGATTTCCATGAAGGGTTTAATTCTGCGGATGGCGAAACTCCCATCCGCATACGCTGGGTCGAGCCACCCCAACCTTGCTACATCGCCGTGGAGAAGGTTCAACATGAACGTCTGAATGTAGTCATCCAAATTGTGAGCGCTCGCCACTGCGGAGACGTTAGCTTTCTCTGCCGCCTCATCGATTGCTCGGCGACGGAATACACCGCAGAAACTACAGGACGAAACATCTCTCTCTTCGTTCTTCCAGTCCAGTGCCTCGTCCAGCGAGAACCCAAACAGATCCTTGTACGACACGATGATGTGCTTCATGTCATACTGGGAGGTGGCGAGTCGTGCGTGTTCAAGTGCTTCGTCTCGATACCCTTTCACGCCCTCGTCGACCGATATCGCCACGAGTTGAATCCCGAGCCTCTCGCTCAAGTGGTGCAGAACGCTTAGCAGCGAGAGGCTATCCTTTCCTCCGGAGAGGGCTACGCCCACCCTCTCGCCGCGGCGGATCATCCTGTACTTCGAGATGGTCCTCCTTGTCTTCTCGATAATCGACTTCTTGAAACATGTAGAACAAAGGGATTCGCCAGAGTATCGCCTAGTGTAGAAGGTTTTCCCGCTACACTTCGAGCAGTGGCTCAAGAATTCCCACCGCCCAGCCCTCCAAGCCGATATTAAGCGTGAATCCTTAAAGCGACAGTGGGCGCGGCGACATCAGACGTTGTCTGACGAAGTGAAGCGCTTCACCTTCAGGTACGGCATCCTAATGCTCAGGACAAAACGCTTCCAATCCCTGATGGACAGGTTGGGGAGCAACAGGATTTCTAAACCCGGAGGGTGGTTCCTCATGTACCTCATGCCCGTCGCGGCTGGGGCCGGGCTCTATCTGTTCTTGACGGAGTTCCTCGTCATCTTCTCTCCGACGGCCCCGCAGGTGGGGGTGTTCTACAGAAGCGTAACTCCTCTCGCGTACCTCGGCCTACCGGGAATCAACCCATACCTTCCTATTGTTGACGGATGGCTCGCTCTAGTCTTTGCGATGATCATACATGAAGGCGCCCACGGCATAGTCGCACGGAGCCTTGGCCTTCCAGTGAAGTCGTCTGGACTCATCTTCTTCTTGATAGTTCCAATAGGAGCCTTCGTCGACGTCGACGAGGACGCAATCAAGCGAGCAAGGGCAAGGGACTCCGTTCGTGTGCTCGCGGCTGGGGCGGGAGTGAACTTCGTGTTCGGAATCCTATTCCTCCTCCTGCTGTTCAGCATGGTGTCCACGATGACCCCAGCGGTCAAGGGAATCGCTGTTACATCAGTTATTGAACCGTCCCCGGCGGCGACGCAGGGAATCAAACCAGGAGACTTCATTACGAAGGTAGACGGGATTCCCTACAACAGCACTACCGAAATCTCACAGGCAAGTTGGTACGTGCCTGACAAGGTCGTCAACATGACCATCGAGAGTCCTAGCGGCACCAGCAATATTACACTGACAATCGGGCATAATCCTGATAACAGCTCTGCCGCCTTTATTGGCATACAGGCCGCAGGATACTCTGACCTGCAGTCTGTTGTCTCCACCTACACAGGTGCCTTGCTGACACGCCCGATTCTTTACCTTTGTATCCCGACATTCAGCACTTGCCAAGGGCACGTTCCGTTTTCGAGCTCGTTGTCACCGTTCTACAAATCCCCTTATGGAATATACCTAGTCCCACTGGCCACGCTATTCTACTGGTTCTTCCTCCTCAATGTGAACCTAGCAATCTTCAACGCCCTACCGATATTTCCACTGGATGGAGGCCAGGCATTCAGGGAGATGCTCAAGGGGGTTTCTCGTGGTCGCCTCAGTGAGAAGTGGCTGAACAACGTTACTGTGACCGTGACGCTCTTAGTGTTGGTCCTGATTCTGAGTCTTCCACTGTCGGCATATCTGGGCATCATCTGAGTCTCAACGTCCGAGAGGGGTCTTGTCTCCTACAGAACTGGTCTTCTCGTACCTCATGAAGCTCTGAAGGGGTAACGGAGAAGGGCTACGATTCCGCCGAATGCGGATACCTGTTTCCCGAATTCCAGGGACGAATCCGCTAGGTAGACTGGTCCCCCCTTTCCTTCGATTGTGTTCAGGACGCGCACCAAGTCCTCTTCGTCCAGACCCGCCGCGAAGACGTCATCGGAAACGGCGCACGCTTCCACTGCCCCCGCGACGGCAGCTTCTTTGACACGTGGGAGGGAATAGGCGACTTTTGAGTCACCTATCGATATCCTCCTGACGACCTCCGACACTAATTGCTGCATTTCGACGAGCATCGATCCCTTCGCCACTTCTTGGAAAGCCTGATTCTTCACGAGTGAGCGCACGCCGTCTGCACCAGTGCTCTCGAAGCCCTCGAGGGGCCAAACGCGCGTTGATTTCACCCGTTCTTTCAACTCGTTAACGATGGCGTTCTTGAAGTTCCCTGGGCCGGCGACAACTATCTCGTCGCCCTCTTTTAATGAACGAATGATAGCGTCCGTCACCTTGGTCACATACGGCCCGGAACTCTGCTCCTCCGACATCTTCCCTCCGAGTCCTGATTCTACCGTCGTGACAATCGACAGATGGGAACCACGCAGCACGCCCACCCCTGCTTCCCGTCTGTCTACGGTGACAACTACGAAACGCCTGGAGAATATCGTCGACGAACGCACGAGCTTCTCTTCGAGGGGCGTCCACCTTTCCTTCTTTATTGTCAATGGATGGCCAGGAGAAAGGGTGATGGCATGAGAGCCAGTTTTGCTGATGCTTTCGTCGCTGGCTTCCACAATGGATCCCCTCAACCTGATCCGCTCCACACTGCTGTCGAGTCGGACATCTTCTACTAAGAGCGCGATTGTAACCTTGACTCTCTCTCCCTTGTCAGGCCTGGTGAACTCGCCCTCGTCCTTGATGACCCTTGAGCTGCGTGTCACGATGATGTCCCCCTTCGAAATGACCCGCCTGAGAATCCATAGGTCCTCGGCAGACTCGATAATAAGTGAGCATCTGCCGTGTTTGGGATTGAACTCTGTTAAGATCAAGAAAACGCCCGGGCTACTCTAGCCCGAGATCCCTGAAAGTCCCTATGCGGACATCGCTCGGTACGTTGTTAAGCTCACCTGTACGGTGGCCGATTATCCCTTTGACCCCAACTCTTGCGGCCGATTCGACCAGCCTCTGTGTCACAATACCGTCGAAGACTAAGAAGTAAGCACCGTTTGAGCCCTCCATCTTCTGGACAAGTTCGCTTATTGGAAATCTCCCCACCTCCTGGAGTCCCTGGTCTAGGAGGACCGCCTCCAACGTCCCATTCAGGTTCGGGTAGAGTTCTCGAGTCTTGAGGATTACTGGTTCTTCTGGCTCTTCAACCGTCTTCTCCGGCTGGCGCTCCGCTCCCTTTTCTTTGCGGGATCCAGCGGGTGATGCTTCCACTTTCTCCGCTTTCAGCATATTGATTACATCGATTGGAGTCAAGTCCTCTACCTCCTTCCCCGTCGGAGCTCTGACTACCTTCTCTACCCTGACCACCTGGGCGAGTTCCTTTTCGATGAGGTCCCCTCCCCTGTCTCCGTCCAGTACCGCAATCAGGCGCTTCTTCTTCCCGAGCTCGATAATCGAGTCAGGCACGCTGGTGCCTTCGAGTGCCACCACGTTCTCAATCCCGGCCCTGAGGAACAAGACGACATCAGCCCTTCCCTCCACCAGGTAGACGAGC
This sequence comes from uncultured Nitrosopumilales archaeon, assembly GCA_964533695.1. Lineage (GTDB taxonomy): Archaea > Thermoproteota > Nitrososphaeria > Nitrososphaerales > Gagatemarchaeaceae > UBA183. Next base: position 4,302 of record CAZHNH010000058.1, read on the forward strand.
TCGGATGAATAGACTCCAGGTCCTGCCGGCAAGTTCTCCAGACCGTAATTGATCACCCTCGCCCTTTTGGTCGATTCAGTAACATCCTTCAGGACGTTCTCCCCTTCGCTCGATGTCTTGGAACTCCAGTCCCTGACTATCAGCTTCGCCCTGTCGACTATCTGTTTTCTCTTGGTCGCTCTTACATCCTCTATTGCATTCAAGTTGAACCTAGCACTGCATGGTCCGACCTTGTCGACGCTCTCAACGGCCGCGGCAATCAGTGCGGCGGTGCCTATATCCGTGGACATAGGTACAATCACCTCACCCCTGGTCTTGTCATTCTTGGACTCCAGGTTAATCTCGATTCGTCCGACTTTCCAGCTTTTCTGAAGTTCGTTGAGATTCATCTCGGGACCGAAGAGCCCTTCGGTCTGACCGAAGATGGCACCAATCACATCGGCCCTTTCTACGACACCATCGACTTCAAACTTCAGTTTTACTAGATACTTTACTATACCTGAATCTGGCAATCCCATTCACACCTGTTTCATTCATCTATGTTCTAACTCGTTTCGGAGCTTTAGCGTAAGTCAAAAGCCCGGGCAAAAACCGGGAATATAAACTTCGTGGTCATTTGCCGACCAACTCAACTGACATCTTCAAGCCGATCAAGATGATATCTCCCTCGGGTCCCTCAGTGGAGCAACCGACTGCGTTGAATTGCGAGAATTAGGCGACCTTCGTCTCAGTGCAGGGAAGTCCTATCCTCGAATCTAACGAGATTCTCGATGTGAAGAAAGAGGCCTCTTGAAGCGTGCTTGAGACGACGCCTTTCCGCGAGCGAGACTGTGAAGCCCTCGTGGGCTAACTCCTTTAGAAAGCGTGAGGCAAGGACCGAACCCTCCCTGTCCATATCGGTGAGAATGATTACCTTCTTCAGCCCTCCGAATGCCCTTGCTCCTTCTCTCCTGAAGTCAGAGACTAAAGCTATGGTTCCCAAGAATTCCAGCTTCCGTAATGCGGTCTCGTCCCTTTGCCCCTCCACTAGAATTCCCCATCCTCGCTCTGACAGATGGTTCAAGTCTCTGACGAATCCTATGGCGAATTCCCCGAAACCGTCAATCGCCTGTTTGTGTCTGTCCCTCATCGGCTGCTCACGAGTCATGGATTGTTGCCCGTCTCTGACGGACCAGGATCACGTTCCAGCATTTAGCGGGAATCATCACCAGGCCTCTTCAACGGGCAAACGGCAATCGTCTGTCGCGCGACTGGGTGAACCATCCGCTCATCAAAGCGTCTCCGCCTTCGCAGGTGGCCGTTTTGCGCGCTTTTGAACGAGAGCCGTCTGGAGCCTAGGCGACGGTGTTCTATTTTAGCTGTTTGTAGAGTGCGGATAGGTCGAGTTCAAATCCTGATACGGGAACCTTCAGCCTGAAGGCATCGATTGCTTCTGGCTTTAGCTCTCCAACGTGACCGAGAGGCCATCGCTCTCTAAAGACGGCGGCGCATCTGCCGGGAGCGAATGCCCAGTGCAGGGCTTCATCCGCAGTGAGCTCGGAGCCAGTAAGGGCCCTGTACACCGACTCGATGTGCATTTTCGCCTCGGAGAAGGTGGCAGAAGAGTGGGCGATCAAACAACCGAGGTGCCAGGCCTCCGAAACACCATCGCCGGCGCGGGTGTAGACTCTGCCGATTTCAAAGACGCGCTGTGGATAGTCAGACCTCATATTGCTTGAGAGGGCAGCCATGAGGTTTGGAATGAGCGAATCCCGAAGCATGGAATGCTCCAAGCTTCGCGGCTCGTGCACTGCAATTCGGTCGTTCGAGTCTCTTGCAAAGTTCGTGTAGACCGACTCTTTGTCCACCAGCTCGAAGGTCATGAGTTCCAACATGCCGGAGCCGGCCATGATTGTAGATGTTGCATCCAGGAATTGTTCGAATGGATGAAAGCTTCCCGGCTGGTTGCTTGGCGGATATACCGGTCCAATCCTTTCAACCCCGTAGCCTAGTGCGGCCTCTTCAGCTATGTCAACTGGGTGAAGGAGGTCGACTCGGTATCTCGCAGCAACCGTTGTATTCCCTTGTACAGAGAGGCGGCTTCTCTTCAGGGCTTCCACAACTTCGCGTCTGGTGAGGTTCAACCCTAGGGACGAGTTGACCAGTGACAGATCGAGCGGGAGTTTGACCGGACGCATATCAGGGGTCCTGCGCGGACCGCTTGGGTACCTTACTGAGACGGTTCGTATTCTTCCCCCCGCTTCTGCGAGAGTCGTGACCATGACCGCCATCGCGTCGTCTCCCGCCTTCCGGTCGGTGCTCGTGACATCGATCAATATGTCACGAGTCTTAGTGGTCACTCTGGTCGCGTTGCCGTTGATTATAGGCGGGAAAGATAAGATCCTCCCCTTCCAGTCCCGTATCACTGGAAAGAGCCTCCCCTCTTTTAGGATGTGGCCGTATGCCCTGCCTTCTTCCGTTGTTGTGAGGATTTCGGATATTGTCAAAGGATCTCGAGCACCGAGAGGTGTGAATCGGAAGTCCGGTCCTACGGCAACGTAAGAGAGTGGGGGGGACACGGCCCTCGAATCGTGCAACCCTATCGCGACTAATCTCCTCTTCCTGCCAAGGCCGTTATGGAGATCCTCCTGCAGCGAAATAAACTGCCTTACGTCCTCATCGTCCATCCGTAGACCCGTAACGATGGCACAGCTGATGTACGGCCTTATTGTTGACAGCTTCGCGTCGACAGAAACGGAGACTCCTGACTGTTTTGCTGGGTATCGAGGCATCCCTTTCTCCTTCCCCAGCAGGCCCCTGAGGGACCTGCCTATGCCGAAGTCTGAGCCGTAATCGGGCCTGTTGGGACTGTATTCAACCCTAACAAAGCGACCATCTATCCCCTCTATGTCCAGTCCGATGTACGGGAGTCTCTCTATGATTTCCGCCCTGCCGGCTCCGACCATCTTTGAGAATCTCTTGAGGTCGATCCTAACTACTGGCAATGTCCACCTTCCTGTTTCTCAGCCAATCCAGGTTGCTGCCATAAAGTGCCCTCATGTCGTCCAGGCCGAAACGCATTAGCATCAGCCGTTCTATCCCGGGTCCCCAGGCAAGCACCGGGACACTGACGCCAAGAGGCAATGTCACCTCAGGTCTGAACACCCCAGAACCACTGAGCTCAATCCAAGCCTTCACTGTGTCAGAGTAACCGACGACCTCCAAAGAGGGCTCGGTGTAGGGGAAATAGGTTGGCCAGAGCTTGACATCTTTCATCCCTAGCTTCTTGTAGAACTCCTGCAAGAACCCCATAAGGTGCCTTACATTGAGCCCTTTCCCCACGATGATGCCGTCCATTTGGTAGAACTCTGCCAGGTGCTTGTAGTCCAGGTTTTCATTTCTGTAAACCTTGCTTACGGCGAACACCCTGGCTTCCCTCTCGCGCGACTCTGAGAGAGCCCTCACCGTAATGACTGTGTTGTGCGTCCTGAGGACGAGCCTTCTCGCCTCCTCGATATTCCACGTGTATCCCCAGCCTCTGCTTCCCGTCTTCCACCCGTTCTCATGCGTCGCGGCTACGTTTGCAACAACACCGGTGCGTTTCATTCTCTTCTCCGAAAGCCCCTCCAGATAAAACGTGTCTTGCATCTCCCTTCCAGGGTGGTCCTGCGGGATGAACAGCGCGTCGAAGTTCCAGAATGCGGGATGAATGCTGTCTCCTTCTAGCTCCGTGAACCCCATCGAAACGTAAGTCTCTCTGACCTCCCTGATGAAGTCCCTTACTGGGTGCCTTCTACCAGGCCAGAACACAGGCGCCTTTGCCTTGACGTCGATGGGTCTCAGTCTCCTCCCCCGCCAGCCCCCCGAGACCAGAACCTCGGTCGAGAGCCTGTCAAGCAAGTCTTCTGACGCGTCTGTGGCACCTGCAACCTTCCCAGCCGAGGTGATGTAGACGGTCGATTTGCGGACGGTCTGCCTCCGAATGACCCCTCGCCTGGCGAGCTCGCCTATCTCAACGCGCTCGGAGTCGGTGAAAGTAGCTTCAGTTCTTCCTTGCGAAACGGCCGCCAGCAGAGAGTCAAGCTCCCCTGCCCCTGCCTTGTCAACCGCAACGACAGTTGGAGGGGAGGTCCTCTGATCAACCCTCACCCAGCCTGAAGCCCTGGCCCTCCCGAAGGCCGCGGAGAACTCGGCATCTGACGCGAACCTTACCTTCAGTGCTCCTATTGTGGGGGGAGCAGGAGAATCCATGATGATTTTCATCAAGGTAACTTCAGGTGGGATATGCTCGACCACCAGACTCTCATCCTGTGATTCATTTACGATCACGAGTCCTTTCGACGAGAGCCATTGTATCCCTCGTCTGACCTGGTCGGCGCTGAGCCCAGTTCTAGTCACCAATTGATCGAACCCTATTTCCTGATCTGGAGGGAGCGCAGCGAGAACCTTCCTCTCGATTGGATGCAGTGGTGTTGTTGACATCTCTGTTCCTACCTCCCTGCAGATGCCAAGTACTTCGCACTTTTGTTCAATAGCTCCCTGGCATCGGGCATCAACGAATCGCGCTTTGCCTGATGGCTTGACAGGAAGCTCTTGACAAGGCCTGCAGCCTCCTGTTTGCACTCTCCACAGAGCCGTGTCCCCGATGTGCACTCAGAAAGGACTCGTTCGACATGCTCGTCGTCAAGCGCGAGGTGGAACTTGTAGAGTTCGAAGACGGGGCAGATGTCGGCTCTCCCTCCGAGCCTCCGCTGCTCTTCGACTGTGTCCCTTCCCCCTGTAAAGGCGCTGAGGACTTTCTTGGATGCGAGCATGGGGGGGTCAGAAAGAGTCAGGAGCGACCCCTCCGCCCGCTTCGACATCTTCTGATCGCCTGTCATGCTAAGCATCAGTCGGTGGTAGATAGAAGAGGGAGGGATGAAGTGGAAATCTCGCTGGTACTTTGCGGCTAGGTCTCTGGCCAATCTAAGATGTGGGTCTTGGTCAGCACCTACCGGGACGAGAACGGGTTTAGGCCCGCCGAATTCGGAGAGCTGAGGCATCAGGATATCCCCCGCCTGGACCAGAGCAGCCATGTAGAGCCCTATCTGCCGTTCTCCGTAGATCGCCTTTAGCATGTTGTTCGTCACGCCTCTGGAGAATATTGACGACAGTCGCATCACCCTGATTTCTTCGCTCTGGAAGTAAACGACGGCCCTGTCCCTGTCGAGTCCGAGCGCAAGTATGTCAGCGACGTGTCTGACGGCCATCTTGGCAGAGTCTTTGAAAGAGATCCCGTTGTCGCTGTATGCTTCCACGTCCGCTATGGCATAGTAGGCGGTGGCCTTCTTGGAGAGGGACTGAAAATAGATGATGTCGTC